>JAZLJP010000118.1:0-124327 GCA_045617985.1 Kiritimatiellia bacterium | reverse complement strand
CGGACGGCACCTCGCCGCGGATCGCGTCGGCGAAGAGGTCGTCGCGCTGGTGCGCGGCGATGTCGGAGAAGGAGGTCTTGCCGAGGGCCGTGAGCGCGACCTGGGCCTTCACGACCTGGCCGTTGGAATAGCGCTGGCAGGAAGCCGAGCGCGCGGCCTTCTGCCAGCCGTCGAACCGCGAGAATCCGCCCGTCCGGTCAAGCTGCTGCTTGACGACGAAAACGCCCGCGTTGGAGTTGACATTCTGCGTCGATTTTAGTACAACTACGGCAACCTTTTGGTGAGTGGTGTTTTTTCGTGTTGACAGCTTAATTATACCACAAACCTTAAGGTTTTTCAATGAAAATTCAAGAAATTGCGAATTCAGGTATACTCTGTGTCAGCCACAGCAGGCTGGAGGTTCCAAGAGAGAACATGGTAAAAAACTCAGATGCGCCCTCTTGAGTCGAATATATGCTATAATAATGGGCATGTACAATAAAATGGAATTTCTGAAAGAGAGATTGAATATCAGTAGCCTGATCGGGTGTGTCGTTGCGGCGGCCCTTTCTTGGGAAGGAAGTGCCGCAACGATTGCCGTTGGGGCGTATCAGGGGAACGGCGGGCGCGTAGAGGTTGACGAGGCGACGGGGGCGATTCGCGGGGTTTGGCCGGGGGGCGCAGCCGAGAGCGTCTGGGCGAGCGGGGCGGCGGGGCTTTGGCAGATTGCGTTTGCGGATGGCACGCATCTTTCTGCGGCCGATTGCGCAACGAACGGTTGCCGGATCGTGCGGGAGGGGCGATCGTTCACCTACGATCATCCGCTCGTCACGGTCAAGGTCGCATTTCGCGCCGGAACGAATGGCGTCGACGTGTGCGGCGAGGTGACCGCGAAAACGGCGAAGGCGGTGACGGCGGTCGATTTGCCGGCGCCGCTTGTGTTCGCGCCGGAGACGGTCGACCGTCTTTACTTCCCCCAGCGAGGGGGAGAAGGGTTGGGGCTTGCGCTCAAGGCGTCGTTCTTCCAACCGTCTCCGCCGGATCAGCCGCTTGGCTGGCGGCGGGTTCCCGCGTATGGGGGATACCGGCAGGTCTTCGGCGGGGATGTGGCGATGCGACCGCTCATCGACGATCTCGTGAAGGTTGAATTGACGGCGGCCGGGCGGCGGCTCTTCCCGGTGGATGTCGTCGACTGGATTTCGCATTCGTGGCACAGGCGCATGGTGAACCGGGCGTGCCAGAAGGGGCAGTATGATGTGGTGCTCCTCGCTTCGCCGCATGGGCCGTATCTCTCGGGCTCGCATTTGGGCGGGAAGGGCACCTTGTGGCGTTTTGGCTCGGCCGAGATCGAGGAGGGGCGCCTTGCCTTGGTGCGCGGCCTCGTGCGCGGACTTGTGGCGCGGCCCAAAGCGCCGCAACGGAATAAGCTCGCGGTCGTCTCGCTCGTCGCCTCGCCTGTCGGGGGCGGCCTTTCCTGCGCTCCCGTTCATGCCTATACGGAAATGGTGCGCACGCTTGCCGCGACGAATCAACTCGCCTTCGTGCACCTCGACTCGCCCGAATCCTTACGTGCCGCACTCCATGATGCGTCGTACCTCGCGATTCTCTCGCCCTACGGCGAGGCGTTGCCCGTGGCGCGGCGTGAAGATTGGGAGGCGCGGCTCGAAGACCTGAAGGCGTGGGTGCGCAAGGGCGGCCAGTGGATCGAGGTGGGCGGCGCGAGTTTCTTCTATGCGATGGTGCCGGAGCATTATCTCTCCTATCGGGCCGACTACCCGAATCTCTTCATGGATTTCCTTCAGTTGAAAACGGTTTCGGGGGCGACGTGTGCACTCTACGGGGTGCGCCCGCGGCCGCCGCATGCGCCATGGGCGAACACGCCCGGCCATTATTTTGTTCCCGGTGCGCTGGCCTGCGGGGGGAGCCCTGCGGGCGGCGAAGTGGCGCACGCGTACAAGGTCTCGTTGAAGGAGGGGGCGCGCCAGAACCTCCCGGCCGTGCGCTTTGCCTTCGGTGAAACGCTCCCTCGGGCGATTGCAGGCTATGCGCGGGCGAACGACTTTGGGCGGGCGCTTGCCGAAAAGATGGGGCCTGAAAAACTTGCAACGCTCAAGCGCGCTCTCTTCGTAAGGACGCGCGGCGGAACGGCGCGTGAATTGACGGCCCTCGTGCCGTTTCTCCCCCAGCCGAGTACGCTCCATCTCGCGAACTATCTGAAAGGCGGTTTCGACCGCGAGTATCCCGATCATCTCCCCACCAATCCGCGTTTCGGAACCGATGCCGAACATCGTGCGCTCATCGATGCGCTCCATGTCGCCGGGCATCTCTATTCGCCCTATACGAATCCCACCTGGTGGGGCGACAATCCGCCGGGGCCGAGTTTCAAAGCCGCAGGCCGCTCGCCGCTCGCCCTCTCTGCGCGCGGCACGCACTATCGCGAGGCGTGGGGAAAGAACCACGGCTGGGCGATCACCTATTGGCACCCGGCCGTGCGCGCGGCGAACCGGCGCACGGTGGACGCGTTTACAACGGCGTTGCCGGTCGATTTGCTCTTCCAGGACCAGTGCGGGGCGCGTCGTTCGCTCGTCGACTTCAATCGCGCCTCGCCCACGCCGATGGCGTACGTGGAGGGGCTCCTTGCGATGAACGAAGAGGACTGCGCGCGCGTGCCGCTCGGAACGGAACACGGGTGGGACCGCGTGGCCGATTGCGAGGTGGGGCTCTTCGGCGTCTGCCTCGGCACGGTGCCGCAGTCGCTTTCGCCCACCTTGCTCAAGAACACGCTCCCGCCCGGCACCTGGGAGATGGAGCCGCTCGCCGCGTGGCTCATGCACGACAAGACGCTCTTCTGGATGCATGACCTCGGCGGGGACGTGGGCAATCGGCGCGTCCTTGCCTGGATGCTTGCGCTTGGCTACAATCTCATGTGCCAGATCAATACGCATTCATTTGCCGAATCCGCCGCGAAGCGGGAATGGGCGAGAGGGCTCGGCGACGTGCAGCGTCTCGCCTGTTCGCGGATTGCAGGCGCTCCGCTCGTAGCGTGGCGGCATGATCGCGCGCCGGTGTTCGCGCGCGCCGATTTCGATCCGGCCGATGGGCGCGACGATGGCGTTGTCGTTGCGCAGTGGGGGGATGTTCACTGCCGCGTGAACCTTGGCGACGTGCCCCGCGAGGTGGAAGGGGTGCGCCTTGCCGCCTATGGTTTTCACATCGAGGCGCCTGGGCTTCTTGCTACCGCCCTTGAAAAAGAGGCGCCGCTCATCCGCATCAATGATAAGCCCCTCCTGCTTGACCGATTGACGGAATAGCCTCCGTACGCGACCGGCTCCATTTGGATTTTGCAATCTCCTCTCGGCTGTGTTATAATGTGCCGCATGCAAACCATCAAACCGCTTTTTCTTGTTATCAGCGCGCCTTCGGGGTGCGGTAAATCGACGTTGATCGATATGCTCCTTCAGGAATATCCCGATATGGAATATTCCATTTCCTGCACGACGCGCCCGCCGCGCGGCGAGGAGGAGGACGGCATCGACTACCACTTCCTCTCGGTGGAGCGCTTCCGCGAGCTCATCGCCGAGGAGGCCTTTCTCGAATATGCCGAAGTGCATGGCAACTACTACGGCACGCTCAAGGGCCCCGTTGTGGACGTTCTGAAGGAAGGCCACACGATGGTACTCGATATCGACGTGGTGGGCGCCGCGAAAGTGCGCCACTACGTGCTCCATCATCTGCCGCCGGAAGATCCGCTCCGTGCGGGCTTCGTGGATATCTTCATCAATCCGCCCTCGCTCGACGAACTGCGCGCGCGCCTGGAAGGCCGCGGCACCGATTCGCCTGACGTGATCGAACGGCGCCTCGCGAACGCCGAGGGCGAGATGGCGCGCTCCGGCGAATACATGCACCAGGTCGTCAACGACGATCTCGGCATCTGCTACAAGACGCTCTGCGACCTCATCGACGTGAAGAGCGGGCGCATGTAAGTTTGGATTGGCCGTGTTTCTACCTACCTCCAAAGCGGAGATGCGGCATCTGGGCTGGACGGCAGCCGATGTCATTCTCGTGACGGGAGATGCCTATGTGGATTCGCCCTATAGCGGGACTGCCGTGATCGGGCAGGTGCTGATGCGCCACGGCTTCCGCGTGGCGGTGCTGTCGCAGCCCGACGTGAACGCCCCGAGCGCCTTTCGCGCGCTCGGCGAGCCGCGCCTCTATTGGGGTGTTTCCGCCGGGTGCGTCGATTCGATGGTGGCGAACTACACGGCCGCCGGGAAGCGCCGCCAGCGCGACGACTTCACGCCGGGCGGCGAGAATACGCGCCGGCCCGACCGCGCGACCATCGCCTATTCGAATGCGATTCGCGCGGCGTTCCATCCCGCGAAGCCGATTGCGCTCGGCGGCATCGAGGCCTCCCTGCGGCGCATCGCCCATTACGATTTCTGGAGCGACAAGGTGCGGCGGCCGGTTCTGGCGGATGCGAAGGCCGACATCCTCCTTTACGGAATGGGCGAGCGCTCGACGGTGGCGCTCGCCCAGGCGCTTCGCGACGGAACCGACTGGCACGGCATTCGCGGCCTCTGCTATCTCGCGGCGAAGCCGCCAGCGGGCGCGGTGGAGTTGCCGTCCTTTTCCGCCGTTTCGCCGAAGACGGAAGAAGGGTACGCGGCCTTTCTGGAGGCGCATCGCCTCTTTGCGGCGAACCAGGATGCGGTGACGGCGAAGACGCTCGCACAGCAGATCGATTTGCGTTGGCTCGTTCACAATCCGCCGGCCCTGCCGCTCGAGCCGGACGAACTCGATGCGGTGCACGATATTCCGTTCATGCTCGATGCGCCGCCGTCGATTCGCGCGCAGGGCGCGATTCGCGCGCTCGATACGATTCGCTTTGCGGTGACGACGCACCGCGGCTGTTACGGCAATTGTCGGTTCTGCGCGATTGCGGTCCATCAGGGGCGGCGCGTGGTGAGCCGGAGCGCGGGTTCGATCGTGGCCGAGGTCGAACGCTTTACGCACCATCCGAAGTTTCGCGGTACGGTGGCGGATGTGGGCGGGCCGACGGCGAACATGTACGGCTTCGATTGTCCGCGCAAGCAGAAGGCCGGCGCGTGTGCCGATCGCGACTGTTTGTTTCCCGCGACGTGTCCCGCGCTCAAGCCGGACCACGGGGCGCAGCTGGGGCTTCTCAGGAAACTGCGCGCGATTCCGGGCGTGAAGCATGTGTTTGTCGCTTCGGGGATTCGTCCCGATCTCGTTGCCGCCGACCGGCGCAACGGGTGCGAGTATGTGACGACCCTGGCGAAGCATCATGTCTCGGGCCAGCTCAAGCTCGCGCCTGAACACGTGGTCGACCACGTCCTTGCGGCGATGGGCAAGCCCGGCATCAAGTCGCTTCTCGCGTTCAAGGACCGGTTCGACGCCGCCTCGCGCGCGGCGGGCAAGCCGCAGTTCCTCACCTACTATTTCATCGCCGCGCATCCCGGCTGTACGGAAAGCGACATGCGCGAACTGAAGGCGTTTGCGCTGAAACATTTGAAGCTCAATCCCGAGCAGGTGCAGATTTTCACGCCCACGCCGCTCACCGCCGCCACGGCGATGTACTACACGGGGCGCGACCCTGCGACGGGGCGGAAGGTGTTCGTGGAACGCGGGCTCGGTGGCAAGCAACGGCAGAAGGACGTCCTCACGGTGAAAACGGGAGGGGGCGTTGTCCCTCACGCCGCGTCTGGTGGACCTCGGCCGCGGCCGGCTTTTAGCAAGAAACGACATGTTCCTCAGAAAGGTGACAGACGATGAAGAAGTTCGTGGCGGGGTTGGTTGTTTTGGGTTTGCTGGTCGCTTCGGCGGCGGTGCCGACACCGCCTGCACCGGCGAAAGAGCGGCTTGTGGGCATCTTCTATTTCCTGTGGCTGGGGGCGCACGGGGGCTCGGCGCCGCGTGATATTTCGAAGATTCTCAAGGCCGATCCGAAGGCCGGGTACAAGCCGAACGATCCCGTGTGGGGACCGGTGGGCTTCTACCACCATTGGGGCGAGCCGCTCTATGGCTACTACTGGTCGAACGACGAGTGGGTGGTACGCCGCCACATGAAGCTCCTCATGCAGGCGAACATCGACTTCCTCTTCTTCGATACGACGAATGCCGTCATCTACGAAGACACGGCGAAGCTCGTGATGCGTGTATTACAGGAGTATCATGATGCAGGGTGGAAGGCGCCGCAGGTGATGTTCTATACGAACACGCGCTCCGGCTGGACGGTCCAGCGGATCTACAAGGCGATCTATCAGCCGAAATTCGCGCCCGACGCGTGGTTCAAGCTCGATGGCAAGCCGGTGATTGTGGCGAAGGAAGAGGAGTGCTCGCCGGAGACGCGCGCGTTCTTCACGATCGTCAAGTCGCAGTGGCCGAACGAGGTCCAGAAGAAGGGCGGATGGCCGTGGATGGACTTCGCGCGTCCGCAGCGGCTCTTCCCGGGCGAGAAGGTGAACCGATCGGTGATGAACGTTTCGGTCGCGCAGCACCCGCAGATCCATTTCGGCGACTCGGCGATGTACGGCGAAACGCGTAATCGCGGGCGCGCCTTCCACAAGGGCGTGAACGACCCGGCGCCGGACGCGTGGAAGAAGGGGTACAACGCGGCCGAGCAGTGGGCGCACGCGATCAAGGCGGATCCCGATATCGTGCTTGTGACGGGATGGAACGAATGGATCGCGGGGCGGTGGCCGGGCACGCGGGAGCGGCCGATCAATTTCGTCGATTGCGCCAACTGGGAATTTTCGCGCGATATCGAGATGATGCGCGGCGGGTATGGCGACGCCTACTTCCTGCAGCTTGTCGAATCGGTGAAACGCTACAAGCGCCTGCCCGAGACGACGCCCGTGACGCCGCAGGGGGTGGCGCGGCGTTTCCGCTGTTTTGCGGATGCGGGCTTCCCGCGCAACGCGCCCGGCTCGGGAACGAACTATGTGAACCAGACCCAGCGGAACGTGCCTTTGTGGATCGAGGTGAGCCACACGGCCGAAACGGTACGCTTCATGGTTGAGACCGCAAAGCCGATCGCGGGGCCGAAGACGGGCGACTGGATGAGCATTCTCGTGGAGGGTGTGCGCGTGAACGGGCGGGGGCGCGAGACGGTGACGGGGAACCGTTTTACGCTCGTCGTGCCGCGCGCGAAACTCGGCTGCGCGAAAGGACCGTTCACGCTCAATGTCAAATTCGTCGATTCCACCATCCCCTGCCGCGATCCCCTCGACTGGTACGATCACGGCGTCGTCGCCCCCCTCGGCCGTCTGCCTTTCGTCTACAAGGGAAAAGACTGATCGGCTCAGCACAGGCACCAATTTCGCTATGGCAGTTGCCACGGAAATTTGATATACTCTTCCCACCATGGCAGAAACATCTAGATTGGCATTGAATGTGCTGAAGGCGACGGGGCTTTATTCCGACGAGGCCCTGGCGAAGATTGCGGACGGTCAGGCGCGGAATCCGGAGATGGGCCTCGTGGAGGCCACGCTCAAGTTCGGCGGCGCGCGCGAAAGCGATTTCCTTCGGAAAACCGGCGAGTTTCTCGGGTTCGACTATGTCGAGCTCGAGAAGGTGACGCCGCGCCCGGATGTGCTGCAGAAGCTGCCGGCGAGTGCGGTGTACCAGTACAACGTGTTGCCGCTCAAGTTTGCGGACGGGGCCTTGACGGTTGTTTCGAGCGATCCGTTCTCGACGATGGCGGCGGACGGGCTGCGCCTCGCGGCGGGATGCCCCGTGAAGATCGCCCTTGCCCCGCGCGAGGAAATCGACAAGGCCGTCAAGAAGTTCTACGGCGTGGGCGCCGACGCGATCGAAAAGATGATCGAAGACGGGCGCTACGCGGTGGACGACGACGACGGGTCGATGTCCAAGATCGACGTGGGTGCCGAGGGCGAAGAGGCTTCGATCGTCAAATTCGTGAACCGGATCATCGCCGAAGCGGACCGCCAGGGCGCGACCGATATCCACATCGAGCCGCAGGAAACGGAACTGCGCATCCGCTATCGCATCGACGGCATGCTCCACAAGGTGGACGTGCCGCCGCAGTTGAATCGGCTCAAATCCGCGATCATCAGCCGTATCAAGGTGATGGCGAACCTCGATATCGCCGAGAAGCGTTTGCCGATGGACGGCCGTATCGGCATTCGCCTCGGGGGTGAAGACATCGACATTCGTGTGTCGACGATGCCGGGCGCGTGGGGCGAATCGATTTCGCTGCGACTCCTGGCGAAGAGCGGCAACTTCGTGAAGATGTGCGACCTCGGGTTCAACGACCGCGACTTCCGCGTGGTGGACAAGATCATCCGGCGGCCGAACGGCATCTTCCTCGTGACGGGGCCGACGGGGTCCGGCAAGTCGACCTCGCTCTACAGCTTCCTCCATGAAGTGAACACGATGGACGTGCGCATCCTCACGGCGGAGGACCCGATCGAATATCAGATGGACGGCATCATCCAGGTGCAGATGAACAAGGACATCGGCCTTGATTTCGCGCGTACGTTGCGCGCCTTCCTGCGTCAGGACCCGGATAAGATCATGGTGGGCGAAATCCGCGACCGCGAAACGGCCGAAATCGCCATCAACGCGTCGCTCACGGGCCACATGGTGTTCTCGACCTTGCACACGAACGACGCGGCGGGCGCCTTCCCGCGTATGATCGATATGGGCGTGGAGCCGTTCCTCATCGCGTCCGCCGTGGCGGGCGTGATGGGCCAGCGTCTCTGCCGCCGGCTGTGCCCGACGTGCCGGCGCGAGGTGCCGCTCGACAAGAAGTTCTACGACCTCGGCTATCCGCCGGAGAGCAACGTCGTCTACGAGCCGGCGGGCTGTGAGGCCTGCGCGAAGACGGGCTACAAGGGCCGCCGTGCGCTCTTTGAGGTTCTGGAAGTGGATGAAGAGATCGAAACGGCGATCGTGCGCCGGGCGAACGCCACGGAGATTCGCGAAATCTCCTTGCAGAAGGGCATGAAGACCCTGCGCGAGGACGGTTGGGCGAAAGTCTTCAGGGGCGTCACCTCCGTGAAGGAAATCATGCGTGTCACCGAGGATCAATAACCCGCTTGCCAAAGACGGTCACTTTATGCTATAATACATTTTCATTCCCGAAAATAGGAACGATAAACGGAGTACAAAAAGACCATGTCGATGTTCAAGGGCTTCTCGAACGCCTTCAAGATTCCTGAGTTGCGTAAAAAAATTCTGATTACGCTCGGCCTTGTGGCCGTGTGCCGTCTCGTATCGCAGATTCCGACGCCTGGTGTGGACTGGCAGACGTTGCAGAAGGCGGTTGAAGCGATCCGTGAGACGGCGGGCGGCGGTCTGCTCGATTGGTTCGACGTGTTCACCGGCGGTGCGCTCGGGCAGTGCGCAATTGGCTTCCTCTCGATTTGGCCTTACATTTCGGCGCAGATCGTGATTCAGCTCCTCTCGTCGGTCATCCCGTCCTTGGAGAAGCTCAAGAAGGAAGGTGAAAGCGGCCGTCAGCAGCTCGCGCAGATTACGCGTTATTTGACGATCGTCCTCTGCGTGGTGCAGTCGTGGGGTATCGCGACGGCGCTCATGCATCCGGCCTCCCTCGGTTTGGGCAATATCCAGATCGTGGCGAATCCCGGTATCGGCTTCCAGTTGATGACGGTGATCGGCATGACCTCGGCGGCGCCTTTCGTGATGTGGATTGCCGACCAGATTACGACCTTCGGCGTGGGGAATGGCGGTTCGCTCATCATCATGATCAACATCACCTCGCGTCTGCCGCAGGCGATCTTCAGCGCGTGGGAGCGTTATTTCGGCTATGGCGGGGTGCAGGCGACGAAGTCTCCGGTCGAACTCGTGCTTCTCCTTCTCTTCGGCTTTGCCGTTGTGATGGGTACGGTGATGCTCACCCAGGGCGTGCGCAAGGTTGCGATTCACGCGGCGCGTGGCCAGATGATGGGTGGCGGCAATTCCTTCGGCATGAAGGAAACGTACTTGCCGCTCCGTGTGAACTACACGGGCGTTATGCCGATCATCTTCGCGCAGCCGCTCCTGCAGATCCCGGCGATGCTCTTGAAGAAGATTCCGGGCGATGCGACGGGCGCGATGGGGGCGCTGCGTACGTTCGGCGATAAACTGGGCGATATGGGCAGCCCCACGCATCTCGTCATCTACGCGGTGGTGATTCTGTTCTTCGCGTTCTTCTGGGTGGCCACGCAGTTCAAGCCGGTTGAGATCTCTGAAAACCTGAAGAAGGAAGGCTCTTACGTGCCGGGCATCCGCCCGGGCCTTGCAACGGCCGAATACCTCGATGCGGTGATGACGCGCCTCACGCTCATCGGCGGCACGGGGCTTCTCGTCATCGCGCTCTTGCCGCAGGTGCTCAATGGCGCGATGAATGTGCCGTGGGCGATTGCGTCGTTCTTCGGCGGTACGTCGCTCTTGATTATCGTGGGTGTGGCGCTCGATACGCTGCGCATCATGGAATCGCACCTCTTGGTGCGCAAGTACGATGGCTTCCTTCGCCATGGTTCGTTGCGTGGCCGCAGCGGCATGTAAGGTGTGGTGAAGTCGGTAGAAGGCGGCCTTCCAGATGGAGGCCGCCTTTTTGCGTCTAGAGGGGAAACTTCTTTCACCCCGTTGATTTTGGCATGTCCACAAGCGGTCGATTTATGGTATAATATTACCCCAAGAGAGAAACAGATATGCTACTTGAAATTGTCAAATACGGTTCGAAGATCCTTCGCGAAACGGCGCGTCCCGTTCCGGCTGTGACGTCGGCTTTGGTCAAAACGGCCGAGGATATGTTGGAGACGATGTATAAGGCGAAGGGTGTGGGGCTTGCGGCGCAGCAGGTCGGGCGGCTTGAGGCGATGTGTGTGATCGACGTGCCCGCGAGCTGCGAAGACGACGAAGAGACGAAGGCCTTCAATGCGGCCGTTGCGATGCCGCTCGTGATGTTCAATCCCGTCATTGTGGCGACCGAGGGCTCGCAGGACGGCCGTGAAGGCTGCCTCAGTTTCCCGAACATGGGCGCTCCCGTCGTGCGCGCCGCCCAGGTGACGTGCCAGTATACGGACGTGAACGGCCTGCCGCAGCTTGTTTCGGCGAAGGGCTTCCTCGCCCGCGCGATTCTGCACGAAACGGACCATCTGCAGGGCGTACTCTACGTGGACCACGTGAGCGCCGTCGAGAAGCTCAAGCTCGCCAAGCGCCTGCAGAAGCTCGCCGAAAAGAACGGCGGCAATCTCTAAGTCGATTTTGACGAAAACCCAAAAAGAAAAAGGAATAAAATGAAACTCAAATCCCTCCTCGCCCTCACCATCGGCGCGCTCGCGTTCGCGACCCTCGCTGAAACCTCCACGCCGAAGGGCTTCACGGACAACATGGACGAAGCGCTCGCCCAGGCGAAGGCCACCGGCAAGTACGTCTATGCGTGCTTCTCCGGCAGCGACTGGTGCATCTGGTGCAAGCGCCTCGAAGGCGAGGTGTTCTCCGACAAGACGTTCGATTTCGCCGGCGCGCTCGCGAAGGACTATGTGCTCGTCTTCATCGACAGCCCCCGCGACAAGAGCGTCCTCTCCGAACACGCGAAGGCCCACAACAAGGAACTCGCCAAGAAGTACAACGTGCGCGGCTATCCCACGGCGCTCATCCTCGACTCGAACGGCAAGCAGTTCGAATCGACCGGCTACCGCCAGGGCGGTGCGAAGGCGTATGTGGACCACCTCATGAAGATCCGCAAGCTCGGCCCGGACGGCGTCGCCAAGCAGAAGGCGGCGGAAGAGGCGGTTTCGAAGAAGTACTTCGCGGCGATTGAAAAGGAACTCGACGAGATTCTCAAGCCGCTCAATCAGGGGGCTCCCACGGCGGCCGACCTCACCAAGGCGGCGGATGCTCTCGAGAAGTCCGTTGCGAAGATCGACGCGCTCAAGTTCGATGACGCCGACAAGGCGCTCGCCGAAGAGAAGCAGGCTTCGCTGTCGAAGGGGGTCACGCGCCTCACGAAGCGTATCCGTGCGGCCGCCGATCGGATGGCCAAGAAGGCCGAGAAGGCCGAGAAGAAGACCGAAACGAAGTAAGCAGCTCTAGCGTGATCAAAGGGACGAGACCGTGATGGAACAAGGAAGCATCGAAGGCTGGTTGAAGAGCGGGTTTGAAGCCGCTTTCCCGGGAAACGATTTTTCAAAGGTGCGCGCACTGCCGGCGACGGACGCGAAGTTCGGCGACTTCCAGTGCAATGATGCCTTGGCGAGCGCCAAGATTCTGCATCAGCCGCCGCGAAAGATCGCCGAAGCCGTGTTCGCGAAACTCGTGGAGGCGCAGCCCGCCTTCATCGAGAAGGTCGAACTCGCCGGCCCCGGCTTCCTCAACATCACGGTCTCGACCGTGTGGCTGGCCGATCAGCTCGCCACGCTCGCGGCCACCTCCACCCGCGGCATCCCCCAAACGGGCGTGGGCAAGAAGGTGGTCATCGACTATTCGTCGCCGAACGCCGCCAAGCAGATGCATATCGGCCACATCCGGTCTACCGTGATCGGCAATGCGATCGACCGCATCTTCCGCGCGCTCGGCTACGACGTGGTGGCCGATAACCACCTCGGCGACTGGGGTACGCAGTTCGGCATCCTCATCAAGGGCTATCGCGAATGCCTCACGCAGGAGGAACGCGACACGCTCACCGTTGCGAACCTCGAAAAGTGCTATGTGCTCTCCGCCGCCAAGGCGAAGGAAGAGGACGGCGTGTGGAAGGAGGCCTGCCGCGCCGAACTCGTGAAACTGCAGCAGGGCGACGAAGCGAACATCGCCCTCTGGAAGAAGTTCATCGAAATCTCGATTGCCGAGTTCGACCGCATGTACGCGAAGCTCGGCGTGAAGTTCGATACCTATCGCGGTGAATCGTACTACAACGAGATGATGCCGACCGTTCTTGAACGCCTCGAAAAGGCGGGGCTCTCCGAACCGAGCGAAGGCGCGACGATCGTCAACCTTGAAGCCGAGGGGCTGGGCGTTGCGATCGTGCGGAAGTCGGACGGCGGCTTCAACTATACGACCTCGGACCTCGCGTGCGTCGACTCGCGCGTGAGGGACTACGATCCCGAACGCATCATCTATGTGACGGACGACCGTCAGCAACTCCATTTCAAACAGTTCTTCCGCATCTGTGCGAAACTCGGCTACACGACGCAGCTCGTGCATGTGCCGTTCGGCCTCATGAGCTACGGCGGCAAGGCCATCTCCACGCGCGAAGGCAATCTCATCAAGCTTGACGACCTTCTCGCGGAAGCCGTGCGCCGCAGCCTCGCGATCGTGCAGGCCCGCGCGGTGAAGGACGGCGAAGCCTCCGCCGGCGAGGCGACGGCCGAAGCGCGCGCGCTCGCCGAGGCGATCGGCTTCGGCGCCGTGAAATATGCCGACCTTTCGCACGATCCCGCTACGGCGATCGATTTCGATTGGGATAAGGCGCTCGCGCTCGAGGGCAATTCGGGCCCGTATCTCCAATACGCCTATGCCCGCGTGTGCTCGCTCCTTGAAAAGGCCGCGGCCGCCGGTGCAGAGCCTGCTGCGGCGTTTGCGCTTGCAACGCCCGTTGAAAAGCAGCTCGCCCTCCAGCTCCTCCAGTTCGGCCCCGCCGTGCTGCGTGCGGCTGAAAACTACAAGCCGAGCATTCTTGCGGATTACCTCTTCCAGACGGCCCAGCTCTATAGCTCGTTCTATCAGCGCGCGCCGATACTGAAGAGCGAGCCGGCCGTGCGCGATGCGCGCCTCGCCCTTTGCGCGCTCTTCGGCGAGATCCTTTCGAAGGGACTCTCCCTCCTCGGCATCGAAACCCCCAAGCGGATCTGATTCGTCTCCACGCGCGACCGGGGCGGCATGCGGCTTTACTTGACCCATCTTTCCTGCGCGTGCGCGCTCGGGCGCACCTCCGACGAGGTGTGGCGCGCGTATTCTCGCGGCCAGTCGGGTCTCGTGGAAATCGCGGGCGACATCCCCGGGCGCTCGATTTTTTTCGGCGCAGTGCCGGGCGACCTGCCCGCAATCGACGATCCGGAATTCAACCAGCGCACCAACCGCCTTCTCGCCCATGCCGTTGAAAACATGAAGGCGGATTTGGGCGCCTTCTTCGCGCGCCACGATCCCGCGCGCGTGGCGATCGTGCTCGGCACCTCCAATACGGGCATCGACGAGGCGCAGCGCTTCGTTGAAACATGGCTCGATTCCGGTGCGAAGCCGGCGGCCTTTCGTTTTTCCCAGCTCGAGCTCGGTACGCCCGCCGACTATCTGAAACGGCGCCTCGGCGTGAAGGGGCCGGCCTATTCGATTTCAACGGCCTGCAGCTCGAGCGCGAAGGTCTTCTCAAGTGCGCGCCGGCTCATCGCGCTCGGCCTCGTGGAGGCGGCGATCGTGGGCGGCGTGGATGGACGCTGCCGCTTTGCGATGAACGGCTTCCATGCGCTCGGCGCGCTCGCCAAGGGGCGGTGCCGCCCGCTCGCGCCCGATCGCGACGGCATCAACCTCGGCGAAGGCGTGGCGCTCTTCACCCTTGAGCGGGAAGCGCATGGTCCGCGCCCCGTCTACTTCGCGGGCGCGGGCGAATCGAGCGACGCCTACCATGCAACGGCGCCCGACCCCGAAGGACGCGGTGCGGAAGCGGCGATGCGCGCGGCGCTTGCCGAGGCGCATCTCGCGCCCGAGGCGATCGGCTATGTGAACTTGCACGGCACGGGAACGCCCGCGAACGACGCGATGGAGCTGAAGGCGCTTGGTCGCGTCTTCCCCGCCGGCGTGCGGGCCGAATCGACGAAGGCCCTGACCGGCCATTGCCTCGGCGCGGCGGGAGCCGTGGAAGCGGCGATCTGCCATCTGCAATTGATGAAAGGCGCGCTCGCGGGGGCGGCGCTCAGTAATTCGTTCGCCTTCGGCGGCTCGAACGCGAGCATCATTTTCGCGGCGGAGGAGGCGTAAGATGGCGCATGTGCCCATTCCTTGGACGCTTGAAGAGCTGCTGCCGCACCGCCCGCCGATGGTGCTCCTTGACGGCATCGAGTCGTTCGAGCCGGACGCGAAGCGGCTGACGGCGCGCGTGACGATTACGCCGGAACAGATTTTCTTTTTCAAAGGTGTTGGCGGCGTGCCCAATTGGGCCGCGATCGAATACATGGCGCAGACGAGCGCAGCGCTCGCCGGCTGTTGGGATAAGACGGTGGCGCCGTCCGAGCCCGCCCGCCCCGGTCTCCTCCTCGGCACGCGCAAGCTCACGTTGAAGACGAAGGCGTTCGCTGCGGGGAAAACGTATTTGGTAACGGCGGAGAATGCGTTCAGCGATGCCGATGCGGCGTCGTTCGCCTGCCTCATGCAGGACGACAAGGGCAGCGACGTGGCCTCGGCCGTGTTGAGCGCGTATCGTCCGCCGGATTTGGAACAGTTCTTGAAGGAGCAGGCGAAATCATGAAACGGGTGTTGGTGACGGGGTCTTCACGGGGCATTGGCAAGGCGGTGGCGCTGCGGCTTGCGGCTGACGGCTTTGCCGTTGTGACGCACGCCGTGCGCAACGCGGCGGCCGCTATGGAGGTGGCGGCGGAATGCGCGAAGATTTCGGGCGAGCCGGTGCAGCCGGCGCTCGTTTTCGATCTTGCCGATCGTGCGGCTGTCGCGGCGGCCCTGGAGGCGGATCTCGCCGCGAACGGTCCCTATTTCGGCGTGGTGGCGAACGCGGGCGTCAATGCCGATGCGCCGTTTCCGATCCTGGAGGGCGATGCGTGGGACAAGGTGATCGATACGGATCTCACGGGCCTCTACAATCTCCTCAAACCCCTTGTGATGCCGATGATTTCGAACCGCATCCGCGGCCGCATCGTGGCGCTTTCGAGCGTGAGCGGCATCGCGGGCAACCGCGGGCAGGTGAACTACTCGGCCGCGAAGGCCGGCGTGATCGGCGCGGTGAAGGCGCTTGCGGTGGAACTCGCCAAGCGCGGCATTACGGTGAACGCCGTCGCGCCGGGCGTCATCGAAACGGAAATGGCCTCGTCGATCGAAGAGCCCGAGCTTGTGAAGAAGGCGATTCCGATGCGGCGCTTCGGCACACCCGAAGAAGTGGCGGGCGTGGTGGCGTTTCTCTTCCGCGAAGAGGCGGCCTACGTGACGCGGCAGGTCATTTCGGTGAATGGCGGGCTCTTCTAATCAAGCGGAGGTGGAACGTGCAACGGCGGATGAAGGTGTTCGGGTGGATGGTGCTTGCGGGGGGGCTTCTCTGCGGCGGCGCGTGCGGTGCGGCGGTGCCGGCCGAAGTCGCCTGCGAGGCGCGTTTCGCGGCGGCCTGGGCGGCCCGCGAAGGCGAGGCCTGCCGTAACGTGCCCGTTCAGCCGCCCGTCTTCCGCGGCCATCCGCGTCTCGCGCGCGGGTTCTCGGAGGCGATCAGCCACTTCGTTCTTCGCGTCTTCCACAATGGCGAAACGAACGCCTATGCGGCCGCGAATGCGAAGATCGTGGAGAACTGCCGGTTCTACCATACGAACAAGGACGTGCGCAACGACCGCGATTCGTTCTATTGGAACGTCGGCGAAATCTGCCGTGTGATGCTGCACTATGGTGCGCGCGGCGACCGCACGCCGGGCCTCGTTTCCGCCGAGGCGGAACAGGCGTTTACGGAGATGGCCTTCGGCTATTGCCACGACATGTCGAAGCTGGCCGATGCCGCCGCAACGCCGGAGGCGACGTGGCGCGTGTATGAAAGCGAGAACCATCACGTGCAGCGCGATTCGGCGCTGTGGCAGTTGATGCACGTTCTCTTGACGTTCGATCCCGCCTGGGGCGAGCGTGTGCTGGGCGACGGCGCGACGCTGCGCGCGCACTACGCGGCATGGGGCGCGTTCTTCCGCACATGGATGCGGGAGCGGGCGAAGAAGTCGATGTTCATCGAAGTGCAGAGCCGCGTCTACGGCACGCACACGATCAAGAACATCTATCCGTTCTACGATTTCGCGCCGGACGCGGAGACGCGGCGCCTGGCGAAAAACTTCCTCGACCTCTCCTGGGCGCTCTGGGCCCAGGAGCAGCTTGCGGGTGCATCGGGCGGCGGCATGTCGCGCGTCTATCCTTCGTCCGCCCGCCGCACGACCACGGAAGCGACGGCGTGGGCCTATTGGTATTTCGGGGTGGCGTCGAAGCAGATGAGGAAGCGCAAGCCCGGCGGGATGGACTATATCTGCCTCGATAGCGCCTATCGCCCAGCGCCGATTGTCGGCAAGATCGCGGTGTCGCCCACGGTGCGCGGCGTCTACGAGGTCGAGTCGCGTCCGCTCGGCTGGACGCTGCCGACCGACCGCTATCCGAACTACCGCCCCGACCCCGCCTGGGGCCGCATCTACCGCTACAGCTACTGTACGCCCGAATTCATCCTCGGCACGCAGATGTTTCCCGAGGCGCCCGCGAAGAACTGGTGCCTCATCAGCTCGCAGAACCGTTTCCAGGGCGCGGTGTTCGCCGGAACGAACGCACAGCTCCTGCCGATTCCCGCGGCGGAGGGCATCAACACGCTCAACGGGAAGGAGCCCGATATTTCGTTCAATGCCTTCTGGTCGATGCAGAAGGCGGGCACGCTCCTCACGCGCCGCAACCGCTATCCCGTGAAGACGGGCAAGATGCGCGTGTGGTTCTCGGCGGCGGGCGACCTCGATCAGGCCGAGGTGGAGGACGGGTGGTATTTTACGCGCACGAAAGGCGCGTATGCGGCCGTGCGGGTGGTGACGGGCGCGGCGGAATTCCGCGCGGCCGGCCCGCTCAAGCCCGATTCGCCGAAGGGCCTCCTGCCGTGCGAACAGCCGGGCCATTTCCTCGTCTGCGCCGATGCGCTCACGCCCGTCATCCTCGAAGTCGCGCGCGCGTGCGACTTCCCGAACGCGCGCGCGTTCCGCACGCGCGTGAAGGCGCTTAAACCCGTTCTCACGGCCGAGGCGCTCGACTACACGGGCCTTTCCGGCCACACGTTCCACATGGCGCTTGCCCAAGGCGGCGCGAGCACGATCGACGGTGCGCCGTACGTGAAGAAGCTCGACTGGAGTTTCCATAGCCCCTTCGTGGAAGCGAAGTGGAACGTCCCCGCGGTGAGCCTCCGTTTCGCCGGCGAAGAGACGGTGCTCGATTTCCGTTAAGGCGGCAAAGACAGTTGCGTTGTGGTATAATAGGCACGATCATTTCAAAAGGAGAAAGAAGATGAATTCGAAAACGTTGTTGGTTACGGCTTTGGCGGCGGCGGCGATGGCGCTCCCCGCGGCGCTCACCTCCGAACAGGTGGCGCGGGCCGATTATCTCGTGTTTGGCCAGCTCACCAAGGACCGCCAGCAGGAGATCGTGAAGCATGCGGGATTGCAGGTGATCCATGCCGATGGCGCGGTGACGCTGCGCTTGAAGGAGACGGGGCGGACTGAAACGCAGGAAGGCGCGGCGAAGCATGCCGTCATTTCCTTTCAGGACGAGGTACGTCCGTTCCGCGTCACGCGCCACATCCGCACGTGGAACGACTGCGACGCGGTGGAGACCTGGGTGGAAATCGCCCACGACGAAAAGGGCCCGGTGAAGCTCATCCGCGCGGATAGTTTCGCCTCTCCCGTGAAGGCGAAGGCGAAGAGGGTGCGCGTCCTTTCCCTTACGGGCGTGTGGGCGAACGAGGCGAACGTGAGCGAGGCGGCCGTGGGGAACGGCCAGATCGTGGAACTCGCCTCGAAGGCCGGCACGCGCGACGCGTGGGAATCGAACGCGGCGATGATGGTGTCGTTCGGCGACCAGGTGAATGAAGAGCAGGGGCAGGTGCTCGGCGTGGCGCTCGAATGGACGGGCACGACCGTACGGCGCGTGCGCCGCGCGTGGAACGGAAGCGAAACCGAAGTCTTTGCGGGCGTCGATATGACGACGGGGCCGTACACGCTTGACGCGGGCAAGACCTTCACCACGCCGAAGGCGATTCTCGTGTGGTCCGAAAAGGGCAAGGGCGAGGTGTCGCGCCAGCTCCACCGCTGGGGGCGCAACCACTGCCTGCCGCATGGACGCGACCTCCATGCCATCCTGCTCAACAGCTGGGAGGGCTCGTATTTCAGCTTCACGGAAAAGACGCTCACGGACATGATGGACGGCGTGAAGGAAATGGGCGGCGAGATGTTCGTGCTGGACGACGGCTGGTTCGGAAAGGGCAAGTACGCGCGCGACAACGTCCACCGCGACAAGGTGGGCCTCGGCGACTGGTATGTGAACCCCGAGAAGTTGCCGCACGGCCTCGGTTGGCTCGCCGACGAGGCGAATCGCCGCGGCCTCAAGTTCGGCATCTGGGTGGAGCCTGAAATGGTGAACACGGCGAGCTGGCTCGCCGAGGAACATCCCGAGTGGATCCTCCGCGAAGAAGGGCGTTCGCTCGCGCTCGGCCGCGGCGGCAGCCAGGTGGTGCTGGACTACACGAACCCGGCGGTGCGCGCGCGCATCTTCGACATGCTCGACAAGGTCTACGCCTCCATGCCCACGCTCGCCTTCATCAAGTGGGACTCGAACCAGAACATCGTGAACCCCGGCTCCACCTTCCTCGCGGCCGATCGTCAGGCGAACCTCTGGTACGACTACACGGTGGGCCTCTACGACCTCCTCCGGAAACTCGAGGCGAAGCGCCCCGGCATCATGACGCAGGCATGCGCCTCGGGCGGCGGCCACATGGACTACGGTTTCCTGCGCTATGCCGACGAGTTCTGGGCGAGCGACTGCACCGACCCCTTCAAGCGCATCTTCATCCAGTGGGGGGCGCTCCAGTTCTATCCCGCATGTGCGATGGCATGCCACGTGACGGCTTCGCCCAACCATCAGACGCGGCGCGTGACGCCGGTCAAGTACCGCTTCGACGTGGCGATGATCGGGCGCCTTGGGTTCGAGCTTCACCCCAAGAACCTCTCGGCCGAGGATCTCGCCTTCGCGAAGGCGGCTGTGGCGGACTACAAGAAGATCCGCCCCGTGGTGCAGCAGGGCGACCTCTACCGCCTCGCCTCGCCGTATGAGAACTCCTACGCCTCGCTCATGTACGTGGGCGACGAGAAGAATCTCGCGGCGCTGTTCGTGCTCGGCCTCGACACGAAGGCGACGCGTACGGCGAAGGTGTTCCCGCGCGGGCTCGACGCGGCGCGCACCTACACGGTGACCGAAATCAACCGGAACACCCGCACGCACGGCACCTTCAACGGCGCCGCTCTCACGGGCGCGCAGCTGATGAAGGACGGGCTTGAGCTGCCGCTTGCGGGTGCGTACGACTCGGCGGTGTTCATGTTGCAGGCGCGCTAACGGTTCGATTGGATGAAGACCCGCGACTACGCCTATTGCGGCCTCTTCGGGGCGCTCTCCCTCGCGCTCCCCACGCTCTTCCATGCGCTGGGGCTCGCGGGGGGGCTGTTTCTCCCGATGTACTGGCCGCTGATGGCGCTCGCCTTTCTCGTATCGGTACCGCGCGCGGCGCTTGTGGCGTTTCTGGTGCCGTGGGCGAGCGCGGTGCTCACGGGCATGCCGCTTCTCTGGCCGCCGATGGCGGGCGTCGTGAGCGTGGAGCTTGCGGTGCAGGTGGCGCTGCTCGGCTGGCTGGGGCGCCCGGCGGCGGCGGGCGGCGCGGCGCGCACGGGATTCCGCCGGGCGTTCCTCGCGCTGGCGTTCGTGCTCGTTCTGGGGCGCTTTCTCCATGCGGGGCTCGTGTGGGGGCTTGCGCAGGCGTTCCCGAAACTGCCGGCCGGGATTCTCGCGGGGGCGTCGTTCCTCGCGGGGTGGCCGGGCGTGGCGGTGATGCTTGTGTTCATTCCCGTCTTCGTGGCGGCCGCGACGCGGCGCGACGGCGTGTGCGAAGTGCGGTTCCTGAAGGCGCTGCGGCGCTTCCATTTGCCCGAGGGTGCCGTGCTCGTTTGCGCGCAGGTGCTGCGGTGGTTCGAAACGTTGAGCCGCGATGCGGAACTGCTGGCGCGCGCGATGGAGGTGCGGCGCGTGAAGAAGGGGCCGGCGGAAGAAGGGGACGCGGCCGCGCCGGCCGTTCGGCTTATGGGGGTGCGCGTGCAATATGCCGGCACGACCGAGGCCGCGCTTCAGATCGAGGCGTTCACCGTGGCGCGCGGCGAACGCGTGGCGCTTCTCGGGGCGAACGGAAGCGGCAAGACGACGCTTCTTTCGCTCCTCGCGGGCTTTGTGCCGTACGCGGGCGAGGCGAAGGTGTTCGGCTTCCCGCCCCGGGGGCGCACGCTTCGTGCGGCGCGCGCACATCTTGGGGTGCTCTTTGAAAACCCCGACGACCAATTCATTTTCCCCACCGTGCGCGAAGATGTGGCGCATGCGCTTGAGGGGCGCGGCTTGAGGCCGGAAGAAGTCGCCGCGCGCGTCGATGCGCTTTTGCGCACGCTCGGCTTGCCCGAGGGGAACCGCCCGGTCGCCACGCTCTCGCGCGGTCAGCGCCAGCGCGTGGCGATTGCAGGGCTCCTTGCGGCCGAGAGCGACCTCCTGTTGCTCGACGAACCCACGGCGGCACTCGACGAGGTGGAGAAGAATCGGCTGGCGGATGTTCTCGCGGCGCAGCCGGCGGCGATTCTCGTAGCAACGCATGATCGCGATTTCGCCCGTCGACTTTGCACGAGGTCGCTCACGTTGGCGCGGGGACGATTGGGAGACTGAGCGCAATGGCGGGGACGATTCCAGATCCGATTCTCGAGGAGATCAAGTCGCGCATCGACTTGGCGGAGCTGATTTCGTCCTATGGGATTGCCGTGCGCCGTGCGGGCGCCGACTACAAGGCGTGCTGTCCGTTCCATCACGAAAAGACGCCGAGTTTCGTGATCCATCCGGAGAAGGGGTTCTACCATTGTTTCGGGTGCGGCGAATCCGGGAATGTGTTCACGTTCGTCATGAAGCAGGAAGGCCTCACCTTCATGGAGACGGCGCGCAAGCTCGCCCGGCAGTGCGGCGTGACGATCGAGGAGAAGGCGGATCCGCTTGCTTCTCAGCGCGCGCGCCTTCTCGCGCTCCATGCGGAGCTTGCCGCATTCTTTCGGCGGTGTTTGATTCAAGCCAAGGAGGCGGAACCGGCGCGGGCCTATCTCGCGAGCCGAAAACTGGGCGACGAGGTGGCCGAACGGTTTTGCATCGGCTATGCGCCGCTCAATCCTGCCTCGCTCGTGACGTGGGCGAAGAAGTATGGTTTCTCGGCGGATGAAATGCAGGCGGCGGGGGTGCTCCTCAAAAGCGAGTTCCCCAACGGCCGGCCTTACAATCGTTTTGGCGGGCGGCTCATGTTCACGATTCGCGATCGCGCGGGGCGCCCCGTGGCCTTTTCGGGGCGCATCCTCACGAACGACAAGAAGAGGGCGAAGTACGTCAACTCGCCGGAAACGCCGATTTTCCATAAGTCGAGCATCCTCTTCGCCTTCGACCAGGCGGCCTCGAATATCGTGAAGGCCCCGCGCCGCGAGGCGATCGTGTGCGAGGGGCAGATCGACGTGATCCGCTGCCACGCAAGCGGGTTTACGACGGCGGTGGCGAGCCAGGGAACGTCCTTTACCGAAGACCATGTGCAGGCTTTGAAGAAATGCGCCGATTCGGTGATTCTTGTGTTCGATGCCGACGGCGCCGGCCAGAAGGCCGCCATCCGTACGGGCGGCTTGTTTCTTGCAGCCGAGGTGCCGGTGCGCGTGGCGACGCTGCCGCCGGGCGAGGACCCCGATTCGATGTTGCGCGACAAGGGGCCGGAGGCGTTTCGCGCCTGCCTCGAGCAGGCGGAGTCGATCATCAGCTTCGAGGTGCGCACGCTCCGTGCGAAAGAGGCGCACCCGGAGACGATCGACGCGGTGGCGCGTGTGAGCCGGGCGGTTCTCGAAACGCTCGTACAGTGCCCCTCGGCGATCCTGCGCGCTTCGCTGATGGCCGAGGCGGCGAAGCTCCTCGATGTGCCGCTTTCCGCGCTTGAAGAGGACCTTGCGAAAGTCAGGAAAGCGCCGGCACCGTATAAGCCTGCGGCAGCTGCGCCGCGTCCCGTTGCGCCGCGTCCCACAATGCCGGCGGTTTCGGCCGCGCCGCCGCAGGAGAGGGTGGCGAAGGTGGCGGCGCCGGCGAGAGCGCCATCGTTCTCGCCGATGGAGGAGCGCCCGGAAGACTTCTACATCGACGTGGATCCCCCCGAGGACCTTGATGTGCCCGAGAACCTCGATGCGGCCGCGCCCGTCAACAATCCGCCCTCGACGCTCGAGTGGGCGCTCTGCGAATTTCTCTTCGAGCATGCGGGCTTGGCGTCGCTTGCGGGGCTCGTGGCGGCGTATCTGCCGGAGGCCGTGCTCGACCATTCCTTCACGCGGCAGTTCGTCGCCACCTGGCGGGCGGGGCTTTTGGGGGAGGCTGACGAAGCTTTTGCGCAGTTGCGGGGGAAGCTCGAACCGGCGGAGGTCGCATGGCTCGATCGGATTCTCCTTGGGCAGGAGCGCTCGGGCCTCTCCGAGATGGCGCCGGAAGCGATTCTGCAGGCGCTCCTTCGGAAAATCTGGATGGCGGCCGTGCGGCGGCATCAGGGCGCGCTCCCGGCGGCGTCCACCCCTGAAAACGATTTGAAGCGGCTTCAGTTCTCGCAGCGGGCGCGTCTTTTGGAGCGGGCCAAGTGGGAGCGCGCCGTCGAGTTGATGGACGCGAAGAGCCTCGAGTAGGTGAGACGATGGAAACGATTCTCATCCAGGGCGTGCGTGCACACGTGGCAAGCCGGTTCTTCGACCGCCTCAAAGGGCTCATCGGCCGCCGCACGCTCGCGCCTGGAACGGGGCTCCTGATTCTCCGCTGCAATGCGATTCACACCTTCTTCATGCGTTTTGCAATCGACGCAACGTTTCTCGACCGCCACGACCAGGTGGTGAAAGTCGTTCGTGCAATCCCCCCCTGGCGCCTCTTCGTGTGGGGTGGCTGGCGGGCCGTGAAAGTTCTGGAAACGGCCTCGAAAGTCGAGGGAAAATGATGAGCGACGCCATTCAATGTTCTAGTCTATACGCTCTCTCATCTCACCGGGGGTGAATTGATCGCCGCTCTCTTCTGCCTGATCGCCCTCTGGCGATTGGATAAAAGCGGAATCGGGCGATATTAGGGGGCTCCATACCGTAATCTCCTCTTGTTCGAGCCCAGAACCTTGCGGCGCGAAACACGGAGCACGCCGCAGGCACATTATCCCTGCGGGGAGCTGACGCAAAGTTCTCAAAGAGCGCAAGGGTCGCAAAGCGTACACCCCCTCAATCCTCGGTCTTGTCGCATGTTTGGTGATGGCGAAACTGGGACAACGGGCATCTTGCCCGTTGGGAACCCACCCCGCAACGGGCGGGACGCCCGTTGTCCCAGTTTTCCCGAGCCTTGCGCCAACGGGCGGGACGCCCGTTGTCCCAGTTGTTTGCGACATGTCATCCCCAACGTTGCGACAACCCCTCAATCCTCACGACGAGCAGCCCCTCGAACCTCAAAATAGAAAGATCGATCTCTGCGTTCAGCCGCCGCAGGCTGGCGGTCCAAGAGGGGGAGTGGTGAATGCCCCAGATGCGCCCCGGCAGGCCGGAGATTGAAATTTTCATTTTATTCCCAGGGCGGTAATGTGGTACAATGTTGTCCGCCATGGAGAATGTCATTTCAATCTTGTCAAGGTTTGTTGCCGACGCCGTGTGGTGCTGCGTGGCGGTGGCGGCACGCCGGGAAGCGGCCTCGCCGTTTCGGTGTCCTGCCAGGGGCACCTCCCCGTCGGGATGTTCTTCAGATTTTCCATTGGCAACGAGATCACGTTCGCGACCGGTACGCAGGTCCATCCCTACGACTACGCGTATTCATACGACGACGAGAATCGTCTCGTGTCGGTGACGCCGACAAATCTCACCCACGGCCGGACGGTAAAGTACGGAAGGAGAATGACCCCAAATGGGAAAATCGAGGAATATTTTGATCCGCCTAAATAAGGTGCTGACCTTGGCGGTCTTGTTGTTGGCAATGGCGTTCGGGGGATGCCATTCCGAGCGGATTTCCTATGTGCATGATCTGGAAGAGGTTGAGTTTCAGATCGACGATCGCCGAGGAAGCCCCAAGGGGAAAATCTGTGCCGTCAAGTTCTTTTCGGGGTGCAGCCGCGTCAAACTGCATTACGACGTCTACATGGGGATTCCGAATGTCGACGTCCTCTGGGCGGTCTATGCGCCGAGGAGCACGGTGGGACCAAATCTGTTGTATTGGTTCGACACCTTGGGGCCGTTTTCACTCATCGACAACGCAACGGAGGAATTCGAAGCGCTAAAATCCAAATGCCTGCCTGATGATGCGTCGGACCCCACTGCGGTTTACGTGATCTTCTATTGGGAGAACGCTTTTCCGGAAGCTCGTCTCATCTCCAAAGAGGTCTACGACCAAACGATGAAATCGTGGCAAACGAAAAGGGTTCCCCCTGCCAACGACGGCGTCATTGTCAAGAAGACCGTGCCTCATTTGCGCACGGTGGGGTTCGAAGAAATGAAGGCTCTCGTCACTTCTCGGCAGTATGATTTGGTTGTGGCTTTCCCTGACGATCACCGTCAACTTGTCGATGCCTGCCGAAACGGCACGTCGATTAGCTTTGCGGAACTGTATTTTAGAATGCTCGGGGCAAACTTTCCGATCAGCGAGGACGGGACGGCGCGCTTTATGGAGCATTTAAAGGGTCAGATTACGAACAGCCATTTCCCGCCCTGTGTAGTACGAGTCGTCATTTGGTGACGAAACAGAAAGTCACTAGCATCCCTCCGTTCACGAATGGGATGCTAGTGATGATTTGAATGCCGTTTTGATAGGAGGCAGAAATGAGCAGACGTAGGAGTCGTTATCTTTCTACCGTGTTTTGGTGCTTGTTGTTGCTTCTCGTTGTCAAGTTCCTGTATTCAGTGCGTTATGAAGGATCTCGATATCCAGACGAGGCATTTCAACGGATTCCTCTGTGGTTTCCTTACGAACTTGAATCGGAAACACCATTCATCGAGTCGAGAATATCAATTTGGTCGGACAATGGCCAAAAGGAATTCGCTCAGAATTCAGGAACCGACCTCCAACAGCCAGACGCAGGTTTGGCGTTGGAGCGAATCACGAAATTTGTAGTTGGAGATGGTGCAATCTGCGGTACGACTGCTCCATTGAGTGCGGCGTGGCGGGGATTGACGGAAGCACATTATGTCATTTGGGCCACGAATCTGGTGTCGGTGAAAACCTACAAGCAGTATGATCGCTTTTTAGAGGCTTGTCAGGAATATGGCCTTGATGGTACGCAACTAGAAGATTTCCCAACCAATTTCTCTCGTTATTGGAATGGGCCGGGGCGGACGACACCCTGGCGTGTGTGTGCGAGTTTTTGGCGCGATCCCTTTTCAATTTACGAGATATTGGTTTTGTTGATCGTCCTTTCCCTGGCAATCCGCTCTTTCAGGAATTTGGTTAAACCGCCTCCGCCGGAAAGACCATGGCAGAGAGATCGCCCTGTTTTCGGGGGCCTTTTCAGTCGAACCGAACTGATGTATCAAACCGATGGTGAAAAGGGTGAAGGTGAGTTGAAGCCCTCTCCGCAAGACACTCGCCCTGAACGGTTGGATAAAGTACGGAAGGAGGAAAAACAAGATGGCAAAGTCGAATAATATTGGCTCTTCGTGTGGGGCGTCTTTCGCCTTTCAAGGCTTTTATGAAGTACGCAGATGCCTTCGGCATACGCAGTATTTGCCGAAAACCGTTGTGGCTACAACGCCCTCGCCCAATCGCAATTCATTGACAAAACGGAGAAACCCATTTGCGGCGAGGGCTACGCCATAAACGGGTTTCGGCAAGTTTGAGCGTTGGAGGACTGGTGTCTTTAAGGCGTGGAACCGATCGTGTGATTTTTAAGGGGGCCGACGACACGGACATCTTGGCGAAATCCGATTCCGGCGTAGCCCATGCGCAAACGGAATGTCAATAACTGCCCTGGAATTGCCTCTGGCGCGGGCGTTGTAGCCGGATCGGATTTCGCCAAAATTGCGTATGCCGAAGGCATCTGCGTACATAGTGGGATGAACCCACCGCTAGACAGACCCACACCGAAGAGCCCAAAAATGGGTGAACTCCAGAGAGCAAGATTCTCTTGACGCGTTTCAAGTCTTTTGATAAAATGAAAACGATTTTCACATTCAAAAGAGAGGGGGCAAGATGTTTGGAAAATTGATAGGTTGCGGTGCTGTTTGCGCCGTACAGATGTTGGCGTGGGCGGATGGCGAGGTGGCGGAGACGCCGGAAAGGGGCGTTTCGTTTACGAAGCCGGAATTCGTCTCCGCCGAGGTGGGGCTTACGTTTACCTCGCGGTATCTGAGCTACGGCTTGGTGGATAATAGGGCGCCGATTCTCACGCCGGCGGCAGAGGTGGGGTTTTATGATTGGTTTTCGTTTACGGTTGAATCGATTTTCGATGTGACGCGCTATGGGCGCCCGGCAGGGTATACGAACCGTGCCTGGCAGTATACGGAACTCTATCCGGGGGCGAAGATCGGCCACAAGTTCACGCCGGAGGATTTCGCCTGGCTCCCCACGGCCGTCGAGTGGCATATCGCCTATCAATACGAGTTCCACCCGAACTCCAAGGAGAAGGGTACGCCCACGCCGGAAGGGCAGGGACGCGACTCGCAGTTCTGGATGGTGGATGTGGGCTTGCCGGACGTGTGGTTCGAGCCGACCTTCTACTATGAGCGCGATGTGATGCGCGATAGTGGTACTTATCTGCGTTTTGACGTCGGCCACACGATCCCGCTCGTCGAGAGCAAGAAGGAAGGCGGGGATCCCGTTCTCGCATTGCGGCCGGCCGTGTCGCAGGGCTGGGGCGACTGCCACCGTGTGGCGGGGTATTTGAAGCATGAGGATGGGCGAGCGCTCCATCGTGCGGGCCTGATGGATACGTTCATCAAGCTTGAGCTTGCCTGGGCCGTCGACGAGCATCTCTCCCTCACCGGATTTGCGGGCTATTCCGATTATGTCTTCGACAGCCACACCCGCGAAGCGGCGCGGCGGTATGAGGCAACAGGCCGCTGCCGCGACAGCTACAATTTCATTGGGGGCGTCAGCATCAAGGCGACGTTTTAATCCTCGGCGAGGGGGGCATTCGAGGCCAAACGAAAATTCCGGGTTCAGGGCTCTATCTTTCAACACGAAAATCGTGTATAATAGGCGGTGCTATGAAAATTCTCGGTGAACAGATCTTTGCTAGGAATCCGGATGGCTCTTTGAAGTCTCGGATTGGTACGTTGTTTTTCCGCACGCCCGGGCTTGTGACGCAGAAGGGCGTGCATGCGATGCAGCGCATCGCCTGGACGAAGGAAATCGATCGCGCGCGTGCGGCGGCGGGTTTGGCGCCGCTCACGGAAAGCGAGGCGCTGGCGGAATGGGCCGAGTCGGTGGATCTGCTCTTTACGGACGAGGCGGTGCTCATTCGCCCCGACCCCGAGCGTCTCGATTTGGCGTTCCGGGCGGATGAGGTTCTTCAGCAGCTCGTTTCGAAGCGGAAGATCCGTTTTCTCAACACGCACACGGCGAAGGTGCGCAATGCCCTGCGTGCGCGCGGCGAGAACTGGCGTATGGCGCGGGCGCCGCGCAGCGCCGAGGAGACGGTGAAGGGGATCGAGGCCGCCCGCGTGGCAATCGACGGCGAGACGATCTACTACTACAATCCGCGCACGGGCACGCGTTGGCTTACGGCGGGAAGCTACGAGCAGGTGAGTGCGCTCGGCGCCGAAGGGTTCCGCGCGCAGATTACGGAAATCGTGAAGGGGCTTTCCGGGCGTAACCGCCTCGGGCAGCCGGAAGTGGCGCTCTTCCCGGCGACGTTGCCCGCCGAGGTGACGGAGAGCTTCTGCAAGGTGGATGTGGAGAAGCTGGACGATGCGGACCTTCGCGGCGCCGTGGCGGCCGTGGCGATGAAGTGGCGCATGGCGCTTGCGCCGGGGTTGCGCGAGGAATCGACGGATAACCTCCTTTGGCGCGCCGAGATGGGCGCGACGCTCGCGCGCGTGCCGAATGAAACCGAAGTGGGCGACCAGGATCTCATCCAGGGCATCTCGCCCGAGTTCTTCCGCCAGATCGAATGGCTGCCGGGCGGGCAGGTGGACCATGGCGAACTCGTGTTCGACCCGATCTTCGACGAAGCCCAGCGCACGCAGGATCCCGAGCTGCTCGAGTTCTGCGACTTGCGCGGCCGGTCGCTTCTCTTCAACATCCTGCGTCTCTTCAGTTCCATTGAATACGTGAACATCGGGCGTATCGCGCATTCGCTCGCGCGCCGTCCCGTCGCGGGCGCGCATCGCGGCGGCGTGTACATCGTGCAGTGCAAGAATGCCGACGAGGCGGAAGCGCGCGTCTTTGTGGTTCGCTTCCAGAAGTGGGGCGTGGCCGAACACCTCGACGACGGCAAGGACCTCTTGCGCGCGATGCTCGAGGCGAACGAGTATTCCGAATACATCCTCGACCGCCGCCTCGCGTGCCGCCAGCTCGGCATGAACCTGCCGGTTCGCCTTGGCTTCGGGCAGGTGACGGAGAAGTATCGCGGCCACAACCAGTATCGCGGCACGACCGTGCGCGCGACGTACTATGTGCGCGATTACGTGCCGGGCGTGGCGAGCGACAAGATTCCGCCGGAGCGCTTCCGCAATCCCGCCTTCGCGCAGGGCTTCGCCTATTTGATGGGCCAGGCCGCGGCGGTGGATCTCGTGGTGGGACGCGCCGCCACGGAGACGGGCGAGCCGATGTTCGATACGAACTATGAAGTGCTGCAGTGCGGCCCGGACGGGCTGCCCGCGCGCATCGTCGTGACGGACCACGCCGGCTCTTTCGTCAAGTACCAGGAGTCCTTCGAGGAGCTCGTGCCGTCCTACGCGAACGCGGTGCGCCGCCGCGCGAAATTCGTGCCCGACTTCCCGGCGTTCGCGAAGGCCTACGTGCTCGCGTTCGAGCGCACGCTCACGGCGTTGCAGGCGTCGTGCCGCGAACGGCGCCGCGCGTTCGACGACCTCTTCCTGCATCGCCCCTACGACGAGGCGGGCTCGGGCGCCTACCGTTGGAGCTGCATTCTCAGGCGCCTCGACGCCTGCGACCCCGCCGCCGTCACGGAAGCGCTGCGGAGGGCCATCTGCGCATGAAAAGGATCCTCGTTTCGATCGTTCTCGCGGCCGTTTCGGCGGCTTGGGCCTATTTGCCTCCGGTAGAGGAACGCAATGGCGTGCGGGTGGAGATAGAATCCTTCCCGCAGGCGACGGAGCGGCCGAAGGGGAGCCCGTACAGTTGGCCGCTCGGGGTGACGCACGTGAAGGCGGCGGAGACGGGCGCGACGCGGCGGGCGTTCCCGGTGACGCTCGCCAATACGACGGCGAAACCGGTGACGGGGCGGCTCGAAGTGTGGCTGAACGACGACTGGGAGGTGGCGGGGCCGATGGGGGCCGTCACGCTTGCGGCGGGTGAGCGCAAGGCGCTCATGTTCACGGCGACGGCGAAGCCGAGCGCGCTCAACGCGCTCTACCCCGTCCATGCCCGCTTTACGCCGAAGGGGGGCGCGCGTGAGGCCTCTCCGCATCCGATCGCCATTTTCCAGTTCGACCACCCGAAGGCGCCGCGGGCGTTGCGGCCGGCAGGCGCGGTGAAGCTCCGGAAAGGCACCTTCAATCTTGCGAACGGTTTCGCGCATCGGATTTCGTTCCGCGTGGGCGAGACCGTGCGCAAGGGGCCGGACGAACGGGGATGGGGCGCTTCGATGGGGAAGGCCACGATGTCTGTGGAGGGCGCGAGCAAATTCGGATTCCGCACGCATCCGCCCTATCGGAAGGGGGCGGGCGTCATCTGGGCGGACTTCCCGCTCGAGCTTCCGGCCGAAGGGCCGATTGCGTTCACCTGCGAGAACTTCCTTACCGATCCGAACGGCCAGCCGCCGTCCGACGGCGTGGAATACAAGGTGTTCGTCATCGAAACGGGGAAGGCGCCGCAGCTTGTGGCCGGGCAGTGCGTGAAGAAGATTTTGACGTGGGCGCCGATGGCGGCCGATCTTTCGGCCTGGGCGGGGAAGACGATCACGTTGCGGTTGTGGACGGGCCCGGGCCCGAAGATGAATACGATTTGCGACGGCGGCGGCTGGGGAGAGCCGCTTCTCGTGATCGGGCCGCAGCGGAAGGCCGTATCGGCGGCGGAACGTGCCGCTTTTGCGGCGCGGGCGCTCGCGGCGGCGCACCGCGCACGTACGGAGGGAACGCATGCGGCGGCGGGCCAGTGGCGGCTCGAGGCCGATGACGCCGTCTACGGCGCGGGCGTCGCGTACGGCCCGCAGGGGCTCGTTGACGGCGCACTCGCGTTGACCGACGGCCAGAGGGACGTTGTTTTCAACGGCTTCACGGCGCGGGTGGCGGGCTCGCTGGAGGGACGGCTTCTCGAACCGCGCGCGGAGATTTTCGCCGAGAAGGGGACGCTTCGCATCCGCTGGTCGCTTGGCGATGTGAAGATGAACGCGTATGGCGAGCCGCGGCTCTCGGATCTTGCGCTGGGGGGCGCCTCCGAACGCCCCGTGCGCCTCTATGCGGGCTTCGGCAACGTGTTTCAGAATCCGAAGCGCGTGACGATTTCGGCGAATGGGTTCGAGCTTTCCACGCGCCATGTGGGCGTGGAGTATGCCAACGGCCTTGCCGTGGTGCAGGCGGTGGACGTTGTCCCTGATCGGCTCGTGTGCGACGGCGAGAGGAATCTCTGCTCGCTTCACGCGCACCATGATGCCACGTTCACGCTCGTACCCTCCGCGAAGGGCGCCTTCGCGGCGGCGCGGCGTTTCCGCGCGGTGGCGGGGTACAAGGCGAGCCCGGGGCACGAGGCGCTCGGCTCGCGCATGTGCCTCGACCAATGGGGCGGCGGCTACCGCACGGCGGCGGCGGGGCTTGCGAAGGCGGCGAAGTACGGCCTTACGGATGCGATCTTCGTGAAGCACGTGTGGCAGCGCTGGGGTTACGACTACCGCCTTCCGGAAATCTATCCGCCGGCGGATGATCCGGAGGGTTTCGGCCTCATGCGCGAGGCGTGCCGGAAGGCGGGGATCCTCTTCTGCCCGCATGATAATTATACCGACATCTATCCCGATGCCGATAAATACTCCTACGACCTCGTCGTGTTCAACCTCGACGGTACGCCCCAGCTCGCGTGGTTCAATGCGGGGCGTCATGCGCGGAGCTACCGCTGGGCGCCGCATGCGTTCCATCCCTGGGCGCTTCGGAATGCGAAGCTGCTGAAGGCGGGGTATGATCCGGATGCGATCTTCATCGACGTATTGACGGCGCATGGCCCCTTCGACTATCTTGACCGCGAGGGTCATTTCCATTCGAAGAACGAGACCTCCGCAAGCTGGGCGAAGGGCTTTCAGGTGTATCGCGAGGGCTTCCGGAACCCTCGTGCCGTGTGTGTGAGCGAGGCGGGCCAGGATCATCTCATCGGCGTTGCCGATGCCGGCGAGAGCGACCACTTCGTGCCCGAGCGGTGGGCGCGGCCGAGCGAGTACGCCGATGCGGAGCGTACGCCGTGGCACGATATCGTGTCGCACGGTTCCTACGTGCTCTTCGCGGGCGGTTTGGGCGGGCGCTACATGGAACGTGCCTGGCAAAAGGGGGGAGATGCCGAGTTGAACGGCTATGCGTCCGACGACTATCTTTCCAACTGCATCATCGGCGGGCGCAATCCGATGTGCGACGGGCCGTTCTCGCGCAACGCGGTGAAGACCTATTGGATGCAGCATGACGCCTGTGCCGAGCTGGGGCGCTCGGAGTTTCTCGATCTCGTCTATGACGGGGAGAACCTCCACCGCCAGCACGCCACGTTCTCGAACGGCGGCGAAGTGTGGATCAACCGGGCGACGAACGCCGTGTGGCAGGTGCCGGGGCTTGGCGTGACGCTGCCGAGCTTCGGCTACTATGCCGAGACCGCGACGACGACGAGCGGCATTCTGGAGAAGGACGGCGTGCGGTATGCGTTTGCGAAATCGCCGAAGGCGTTCTTCGTGGATGCGCGTACGCCGGCGGAGCAGGAATTCGCGGCGCGCGTGAAGACGCTGGGGGCGAAGAAGGTGGCGGTGAACCATCTCCTCGTGAGCCTCGCGTGGGAAACGATCCGGCCGCAGCAGGGCATGGCGAGCTTCGTGCATCTCTGCTCGCCGGAAGGCGAAGGCGGGGAAGGCATCGTGTTCCAGTGCGGGATGATCACGCCGCCGACGATGTTCACGGCGCGCGGCACCTACCAGCCGACCATCGATCTCATCGTGCCGCATCAGACGGCGGCGGGAACCTATCGCATCTGGTTCGGCGCCTTTCCGCCGAAGGGCGGGGCGCGCCTCTTCATCGATGCGGCGCACCATGACGGCTCGCGGCGCATCTGCGGCGGCGCGATCGAGGTCGAACGCGATGCCGAACGCATCGTGCGCGTGACCTGGAAGGCGGACGACACGCCCGACATGCGCACGGCGCGCGATCGCCTTCTCGGCGTCAACCGCCAGCATCGGCCGGTCGATTTCGGCGGCATCGTGACGGATGGCACCTTCCGTTTCGTGAATGGCGACGAGATCATCCCGCTCCCTCATTCGTCCCCGTTCGCAGCCACAATCGATCTCGCCGCCGTCGGCGCGAAAGGCCGCACGCTCGCCCGTATCGAAACGCTCGAGCCCGAAGCGGAGGCAACGGCTCCCGAATGGACTCAAAACGGGAGCCGCCTCACCCTCAAAGTCGACGCCAAGGCCTTCGCCTACCGCCTTGTCTTCAAGTGAGGAAGGGAAGGCAGGCTCCGATGAAGCGATCGACGGTTTTGAAAGCGCTCGTTGGTGCGGTGCTCGTGGGGGGGCTTTCGGGCGGGTGCCTCTCGACTGTGTGCGAGCGGGAGACGCCGGCGGCGATTTCCTTTGGGCGCACGAGCTTGCAGACGACGGCGCTTGTGGAGGCCGTGCGCGCGCTGAAGGGAACGCGCGTAGAGGCGATTAACGGCACGTATAAAGAGACGGGCTTTCAGGCGCAGTGCGTGATGAAGGGCGACGGCGAGAAGCTGACCGTTGTCTTTCTCGCGCCGCAGATGCGGCTTGTGACGATTGCCGTCACGGCGCCGCATGCGATTCGAAGCGAACGGGCGCCGCAGATTCCGGCGGCGTTCGAGCCGGAGTATGCGCTTGTCGATCTTGCGTTCGTCAATCTGCCCCTCGAGACGCTGCGGCGGGCGGTGGCGCCTCAGCTGAGCGTGGAGGAAGAAAAAGGCGTCCGCCGCATTCGTGCGGCGGACGGGCGGCTTGTGGCCGAACTGAGCGAAAACGCCGATGGTTCGCGCCGCTATCGGCAGGCCGTTTTCGGCTACGAGTATGTGATCCGGAGTCTGTGACCCGGCACCGGGTACCTTTTAACCGACGATGCCTTTGAAGTAGGCGATCGTTTTGGCGAGACCCTCGCGGAGGGGAATCTTGGGTTCCCAGCCGAGGAGTTCCTTGGCGAGGGTGATATCGGGTTTGCGGCGCTTCGGGTCGTCCTTCGGGATCGGGCCGTACACGAGTTTCGAGGTCGATTCGGGAAGCTGGCGGAGCGTCTCTTCGGCGAGTTCGCGGATCGTGTATTCGCCGGGGTTGCCGGTGTTGATCACGGCGGCGCCGAGGTGGTGCCTCTCCACGAACGCGTCGATCGTTTCGCGCTCGAGCGACATGTAGAGGCGGAAGGCGTTGATCAGGTCGTCGCAATACTGGAACGAACGCGTCTGCCGGCCGTCGCCGAAGAGGGTGATGTCCTGATTCTGGAGGGCCTGCATGATGAAGTTCGAAATCACGCGCCCGTCTTTCGGGTGCATGTTGGGGCCGTAGGTGTTGAAGATGCGTACCATGCGCACGTCCACGCCGTATTCGCGGCGGTAGTCGGCGCAGAGGGTTTCGGCGCAGCGCTTGCCTTCGTCGTAGCAGGAGCGGATGCCGATCGTGTTCACGTTGCCCCAGTAGGATTCCACCTGCGGGTGTACGAGCGGGTCTCCGTAGATCTCGGAGGTGGAAGTGTGGAGAACGCGCGCCTTCGTTTTGAGCGCGAGGTCGAGCACGTTCATCATGCCGAGCACCGAGCTCTTCGTCGTTTCCACGGGATTCTTCTGGTAGTGGATGGGCGAGGCGGGGCAGGCGAGGTTGTAGATTTCGTCGAACTGCCCCCAGAAGGGCTGGGTGACGTCGTGGAGGACGAACGAGAACTTCGGGTCGCCGAAGAGGTCGTAGATGTTGGCCTTCGTGCCGGTGAAGAGGTTGTCGAGGGCCGTCACTTCATAGCCGTCCGCCAGCAAGCGGCGGCAGAGGTGCGAGCCGAGAAATCCGGCCGCGCCGGTGACGAGAGCCTTTTTGGAGAGAATCATCGTTAATTTTCCTTTCGTGGGAATTATTATACCACAATCGGCGCAAATGTGATATACTATACTTCACTTACCAACCAAGAAAGGTTTTAGTCAACATGTCTATGAAAACAACTGCGGCGTTTCTCGTTGCCGCGTCGTGTGCCTTGGCCGCTTCGGCCGATACGCTCGTTTTGAAGAGCAACACCCGTCTTGAGGGTGAAGTCGTGCGCATCGCCGGCGGCGAAGTCCTCTTCAAGAGCGAAGAACTGGGCGAACTCAAGATCAAGGAAGCGAACATCGTTTCGATGGAAACGAAGGAAACCGCCCAGATCCAGTTCGAAGATCGTTCCATCCAGGAAGGCAAGGTCGCGAAGAAGGATGGCGCCTATACGGCCGACAACAAGCCCCTCGACATGAAGAAGGTCAAGGCGGTCAACCCCGAGAAGGAAGAGTGGCATGGCGCGCTCAACTTCTCCGGCGCGATGGCGCGCGGCAATACGCGCAGCGAGAAGGTGGCGGTGCTCGGCGATATCAACCGGCGCTGGGATAAGGATCGTTTCGTGGGCAACGGCGCCTACTACTTCGAACAGACGGGTACGGACCGCAACAACAAGAAGAAGACGGACGACCGCATCGAGCTCGGCGCGCAGTACGACCACTTCTGGGTGACGAAGGTCTACTCCTACCTGAACGGCAAGTACGAGCGTGACGGCATCAACGACCTGATGTACCGTTACCGCGTGGGTACCGGCCTTGGCTACCAGTGGCTCGACGGCTACACGCATGACGCCACCGGCAAGTGGAGCTTCAACCAGGAAGCCGGCTTGACCTACATCAAGGAGAAGTACGAACACGAGACGGATGACGACCGTTGCGCGTTCCGCTATGCCCACCACCTCACGTGGGCGCCGCGCTGGGCCGACAAGCTGGCCTTCACCCACAACCTCGAATATCTGCCTGATGTGGCCGACTGGGCGGAAACGTACCTCATCGACGCCGACGCGGGCTTCACCTACGAGCTTACCAAGGCGTGGCAGCTTCTCGGCAAGGTGGAGTGGGACTACAACTCCAATCCGGGCGAGCACACGAAGAAGAGCGACTTCCGCTATACCCTCGGCCTCGGCTACAAGTGGTAAGCTTCCTCTCGGGAGGGCGACCTCTCGTAAGGAAATGACCGGTGTTAGGCCCCGGGATGAAAACGCAAGTCGGTCTCATCCCCGCCTAACACCCGTTTGTTATACTTGGGGTGTCGATTCCCCCAGCGTCCATCGACCTCCAAGTTCCCGATCCCATGAAAATCGCCATCTGCTATCCGCCGCTTCCGAGCGAGAAGGGCGTGCCGCTCCTCTCGCAAAACCGCCAGTTCCAATGGTTCTCGCGGCCCACCTATATTTTCCCCGTCGTGCCGGCAACTGCGGCGACGATGCTGAAAAAGGCGGGGCATGAGGTGGCGTGGCTCGATGGCATTGCGGAAGAGTGGACGCCGGCCGAGTTCAATGCGCATCTCGCGGCCTTCGGGCCCGACCTCGTGGTGCTCGAAACGAAAACGCCCGTCGTCAAACGCCATTGGAAATGGATTGACGATTTCAAGGCGAACCGCCTTGCGGGCCTTGACGGCGCGAACGTGAAAGTGGCGCTTGTGGGCGACCACGTAACGGCGCTCCCCGACGAAACGATGGAGCGGTGCGCGGTCGACTACGTGCTCACGGGCGGCGACTGGGACTTCCTCTTGATGAACCTCGTTGCGAGCGCCTTCGATCCCGCTTCGTTCGAAGCCGGCATCTGGTATCGCGGCGGCAATACGGGCCGCTTCAAGCTCGACCATGATTTGAAGACGACCCCGTGGATCGACCGCGACCTTTGCCATTGGAAGCTCTACGCCTGCAAGAACGGCAACTTCCGCAAGACGCCCGGCACGTACATCATGTCGGGGCGCGACTGCTGGCACGCGAAGTGCACGTTCTGCAGTTGGACGACGCTCTACCCCACCTACCGCACGCGCGACCCGATCGACGTGGTGAACGAAATCGGCGACTTGATCGAACGCTACGGCGTGAAGGAGATCATGGACGACTCGGGCTCGTTCCCCGTGGGCGAGTGGATGCGCACGTTCTGCAACGAGATGATCCGGCGCGGCTATCCGAAAAAACTGCGCATCGACTGCAACATGCGTTTCGGGCGCCTCGCCTTTGAAGACTACAAGCTGATGCGGCGCGCCGGGTTCCGCCTCGTTCTCTTCGGCGTTGAATCCGCGAACCAGGCGACGCTCGACCGCTTCGTGAAGGCGCTCAAGGTCGAGGACGTGGTGCAGGGCGCCGCATGGGCGCACCGTGCCGGGCTCGACGTGCACCTCACGTTCATGTTCGGCCACGCCTGGGAGGGCCCGGCGGAGATCGAGCGCACCGTGTGCCTCGCGCGCCGGATGCTCGCGAAGGGGTGGGCCTCGACCCTCCAGTGCACGATGACGATTCCCTACCCCGGTACGCCCCTCTTCCGCGACTTGAAGGCGGCGGGTGGCCTCACGACGCTTGACTGGGACGAGTACGACATGCGCCGCCAGATCACGAAGACGCCGCTCGTCACCGAAGCGGACATCAAGGCGGCCGTGCGGCGCGTCTATGCGGGCTTCTTCCAGCCCGAAGCGCTTCTCCGCCGGCTCTTCTCGCTGCGTACGCTTTTTGATTTCGGCTTCTACTATCGCGGCCTCAGGAGCATCCTCGGCCATCTTCTCGACTTCAAGGGCGGCCGATGAGCGAGACGAAGAACATCATCGAAGTGGAGCATCTCGACGCCGGCTATCCCGGGGTGCGGGTTTTGGCGGACGTGAACCTTTCGATCGCGCCGGGCGAAGTGTTCGCGCTCCTCGGCGGTTCGGGCTGCGGAAAGTCCACGATGATGAAGCATCTCATCGGGCTCAACCCCGCCCTCGCCGGCAAGATTACGGTGGACGGCCTTGAAATGAACGAGGCCAATCGGCCGCAGATCCTGCGCCGCATCGGCGTAATGTACCAGAGCGGCGCGCTCTTCGGGTCGATGACCGTGCTCGAAAACGTGATGCTGCCGCTCGAAGAGTTCACGCGCCTTCCCCTGCCGATGCGCCGTACGCTCGCGTTGATGCAGCTTGATCTCGTGGGGCTCAAGGAGGCGGCGGATAAGATGCCGGCCGACCTCTCCGGCGGCATGAAGAAGCGCGCGGCGATCGCCCGCGCGATGGCCCTGGAGCCGTCGATTCTGTTCCTCGACGAACCGAGCGCCGGGCTCGATCCGCTCACCTCCGCCGCGCTTGACGATCTGATTCTGCGCCTTCGCGATACGCGGGGCGTGACGTTCGTGGTGGTGACGCACGAACTGCCCAGCATTTTCAAAATCGCCGACCGCTGTGCGATGTTCGATCGCGCGCGGCACGCGATGGTCGCGCTCGGCAAACCCGCCGAACTGCGCGATACCTCGGCGGACCCGTTCGTTCGCCGTTTCTTCAATCGTGGGAGAGAGTGACATGGCCAATTCTTCGCAGGCGAGCTACGCCAAAATCGGTTTTTTCATCCTTGTGGGGTTCGCCCTCATCGTGGGCGCGCTCGTCTATCTCGGCGGCATGGGTTCGAAGCAGCACGAGTTCCTGGGCGAAACGTTCTTCTCCGATCCCGTTTCGGGGCTCGACGTGGGCAGTTCCGTCAACTTCCGCGGCGTGCGCGTGGGGGCCGTGCGGAAGATTTCCTTCATCGGCGCCGAGTATGGCGACGGGGCCGATCCGCTCGACCGGCAGAAGATCTACGTGGAGATGGCCTTCGATACGCGGCTTTTCAACATCAATTCGTCGCGCAAGCCGCGCCAGGTGATCGAAGACATGGTGCATCACGGCCTTCATGCCACGGTTGCCGCCTCGGGCGTGACGGGGCTATCCCGCATCGAGCTCAACTTCCCGAAGGGCGAGCTTACGGAGGAGAAGCCGTCTTGGCGGCCGGAGCATCCGCTCATTCCGCCGGCGCCGTCGATTCTGCAGAGCGCCGAGGATTCCGCGAAGCAGATTCTCAACCAGCTGAACAAGATGGATTTCTGCGCGGCCTACAGCAACCTCCTGAGCATCGCGCGCAGCGCGAATGTCACGCTCGAGAATTTCAACACGGTGCTCACGGGCGAGCAGGGCGGCATTTCCGAAATCGTGCAGAACGTGCGCGACGCCTCGAATTCGCTTCGTGATTTCGCCGACCAGATTCGCGTGAATCCCTCGTCGATTCTACGCTCCTACACGCCTGAAGTGCTGCCGGAGACGAAACGATGAAAGCGAAGAAAACGACATCTGCTACGATCGGCCTCGTTTCCCTTGGCTGTGCGAAGAACGCGGTCGATCTCCAGGTGATGACGGGGCATCTCCTCAAGGCCGGGTTTACGCTCTCGGGCGATCCGGATCGGGCGGACGTGATGCTCGTCAACACCTGCGCCTTCATTCAAGCGGCGCGTGAAGAGGCGGCGGAGGAAATCCTGCGCGCCTGCGACCTCAAGGCCGCCGGCGCCTGCCGCGTCGTCGTTGTGGCGGGCTGCTTCGCCCAGCGCTATGCAAAGCGTCTCCCGGAGACGTTTCCCGAGGTGGATGCCTGGGTGGGCATCGATGCGCTCGATTCGATCGTTGCCGTGGTGAAGACGGCGCTCGCGAATGCGGCGAGCGGCGGTATCGTCTATGAAGTGCCGAAGGGAACGCCGCGGCGCGTCTTCGATCCCCCCGAACCGGCCTTGCGTTTCACCGGGGCGGCGTTTGCCTATCTCAAGATCGCGGAAGGATGTGCGCATCGCTGCGCCTACTGCGCGATTCCCGGCATTCGCGGCAAGTATCGGTCGCGCGCGCTCGCGGCGATCGTGAAAGAGGCGAAGGCGCTTCTCGCAACGGGCGTGAGGGAGCTGAACGTCGTCGCCCAGGATCCGATGCTCTATGGCGTCGATCTGCCCGCGAAGGAAACGAAGAAGGGGCCCGTGCGCGTGACGCTCGTCACGCTCCTCGAGGCGCTTGACCGCCTGCCGGGCGACTTCTGGATTCGCGTTCTCTATTCCTATCCGAGCGAGATCACGAGCGCGTACCTCAACTGGCTCAACACGTCGCGGCATGCGGTGAAGTACATCGACGTGCCGCTCCAGCATACGGATGCGGCGGTTCTGAAGGCGATGGCGCGCGGGGCGGCCGTGAAGGCCACGCAAACGGCGGCGGAGCGCCTGCGCGCGGCGGTGCCGGGCGTCACTTTGCGTACGACGGTGATGACGGGATTCCCGGGGGAGACGCAGGCCGCGTTCGAGAAACTGCTTGGCGACGTGAAGGCGATGAAGTTCGACCACCTCGGCGCGTTCGCCTTTTCGCCCGAAGAGGGCACGCCTGCGGAGAAGCTGCCGAGGCGGCCGACCGCGAAGGAGGCCGCTGAGCGCGAGAAGGCGGTGATGAGCGCCCAGCGCCGCGTGTGGGCGGCGAAGGCGAAGACGTTTGTGGGGGGCTTGTACCCCGCGCTCGTGGTGGCGCCCGGTGTCGCGCGCCTTGAAAGCCAGGCGCCGGAGGTCGATGGCGTCGTCTTCCTCAAGAAGCCTGTGCGTCAACTGCTGCCGCCGATCGGAACCTTCGTCACCGTGCGGATTACGACCGTGAAGGGGTTCGATTTCGAGGCGGAGATTTCATAACGGTCAATCGATGGAGGATGCTATGGTCGGGTGGGCGAAACGCGCTATCGGAACTCTCGTTTTCAGTGTCGCGCTCGGCGCGCTCGCCGCCCGTGGGGGCGAGGTGGTGTTGTTCGATGCCGCTTCGGCCGATCCGCGCACGGTGCGCGCTCAGGACGGCGCCACGTTCAAGCTGGCCAACGGGCTCATCACCGTCACCACGGCGCCTTCCAACCGTTACCCCGGCTTCACCGTCTCCGGCAATTGGGATCTTTCCGCCTGCGGCGAGATCGAGGTTGAGTTCGTGAACGGCGGCATCTGGGGGCAGTACACGGTGCGCCTGCTCAACAAGGGCGGCGTGCCGGCGGGGAAGGGCTGCTACATCGCGAAGATGCCCGTGAAGAACGAGACGCACAAGATTTCGTCTCAGCCGATTCCGCCGGCTCTCGTGGAGTGGCGCGCGGTCGTCTCGCAGCTCACGCGCGTTCGCACCTGGGCGCTGCCGTACATGATCTGGGATACGGACCGCGCGGATGTTTCCGTTTGGCAGACGGGCGGCGTGAAGGTCGCAACGCTTGATCCGGCGAAGGTCGTCGAGCTCGCCGTCTACATCAACACGCCGAAATTGCCTCACACGTGGAGCGTACGGCGCGTTGTCGCGAAGGGGGCGCCGCGTGCTGCGCAGGTGCCCGCGTTCGCGAAGCTGCCGCCCGAGAAGTTCTTTCCGTGCATTGACGCGTATGGGCAGTTCATCCACCGCGCGTGGCCGGACAAGGTCCATTCCGATGCCGACTTCGCCGTTCAGCGCGCGAAGGAGGCGAAGGACCTCGCCGCGCATCCCGGGCCTGCCGGCTGGGACAAGTGGGGCGGTTGGGCGGCCGGGCCGCAGCTGGAGGCGACGGGCGGCTTCCGTACGACGAAGTGGAACGGCAAGTGGTGGATCGTCGATCCCGATGGCCACCTCTGGTGGAGCCATGGGCCCGTGCGCGTAACGCCGTCGTGTGCGACGACCGCGCTCGACGGGCACGAGAATTGGTTTAGGCGCCTGCCGGCGAAGGACGAGCCTGAGGCCGCGTTCTATTCGACGCGCGACCAGTTGCTCTTTCCCTACTATGCGCGCTGGAAAATGTCTAAAATCTACGATTTTTCCGCGCAGAACATCGCCCGCAAATATGGCCCGGGCTGGTATGAAACGTGGAGCGCGCTCGCCCATCGCCGCCTGCGCAGCTGGGGCTGCAACACGATTGCGAATTCGTCCGACAAGCAGATCTGCCTCATGGGCCGCACGCCCTACACCGACCGCTACGAGATCCATTCGCGTCCGATCGCCGGGCACCAGGGCGGTTGGTGGGATTTCTGCGATCCCTTCGACCCGTCCTTCCGGGCCGAGGCGCGGCGCAAGGCCGTGGAATACCGCGAGCAGTTCGAGGATCCCTGGTGCTTCGGCTTCTTCGTGGATAACGAGCATTCCTGGGGCGGCCCCACGACCTTTGCGCTCTCCACGCTGAAGTCGCCGGCCGACCAGCCCTGCAAGGTCGAGTTCCGCAAGCGCCTGCAGGCCAAGTACGGTGACATCGCAAGGCTCAACGCGGCCTGGAAGACGCGTTACCAATCCTGGGAGGGGTTCCTGGCCGTGGCGAAGGGTCTTTCCCCTGCTTCCGAGTCCGCCGCGAAGGCCGATCTCGAGGCGTTCACGATGGAGATCGCCGAGGCCTACTATCGGATCATCCGCGAGGAGTTGAAGCGGGTGGCCCCCGGCAAGCTCTATCTAGGCTGCCGTTGGGCGGGCGGCGCGCCGGCGTTCACGGTGAAGGCCGCGGCGAAATACTGCGACGTATTGAGCTACAACCTCTACCGCAAGCATTTGCGCGCGTTCAAACTGCCGGAGGGGATCGATAAACCCGTCTTGGTGGGCGAGTTCCATTTCGGCGCGCTCGACCGCGGCCCGTTCTGCCCGGGGCTCATTCTCCTGAAGGACCAGGAAGAACGCGGCAAGGTGTATGAGGACTACGTTCGCTCCGCGCTCGAGCATCCCCTCTTCGTGGGCGTACATTGGCACCAGTTCAGCGACCAGGCGACCTCCGGCCGCTTTGACGGCGAGAACATGCAGGTGGGCTGGACGGACGTCTGCGACACGCCCTACTGGGAGACGATTGCCGGCATTCGCAAGATCGGCTACGCCCTCTATTCCGTCCGCGCGGGAAAGACGCGCTCCGGCGCGTCCGCGCGTGCTTCTCGTTAGCGAAGGCCCGTTCCGTTTCCCTCCCATTCCCGTTTCCCTCACGCGTGCGCGCTTGCGCGCGCGCGTGTGTTTTGGTATAATATAGACTAAATAACAAAGGAAAAAAGATGTCCGAAGAACAGCCGATTACGTCCGAGACGAATGCCCCGCAGCCGGGGAGCTATGATGCCGCCAACATCCAGGTTCTGGAGGGCATGGAAGCCGTGCGGAAACGCCCCGCCATGTACATTGGCGATACGGGCGAACGCGGCTATCATCACCTCGTTTACGAAGTGGTGGATAATTCGATCGACGAGGCGCTTGCGGGCTACTGCTCGCTTGTGGATGTGCAGATCAATCCGGACGGCAGCTTGAGCGTGACGGACAACGGGCGCGGCATCCCGGTGGACATGCACCCCACGCAGCATCGGCCCGCCATCGAAGTGGTGCTCACGATCCTCCATGCGGGCGGCAAGTTCGACGGCTCGAACTACAAGGTGTCGGGCGGCCTGCACGGTGTGGGCGTTTCGTGCGTGAACGCGCTCTCCGATTGGATGAAGGTGGAGGTGAAGCGCGGCGGCAAGATCCACCACATCGAGTTTTCGCGCGGGCATGTGACGAAGCCGCTCGAAGTGGTGGGCGAGTGCGGCGACGAGACGGGAACGAAGGTGACGTTCTTCCCGGACCATTCGATTTTCAGCTGCCATGCGTTCAAATGGGAAATCCTCTGCAACCGCCTGCGCGAGCTCGCGTTTCTGAACAAGGGCGTGAGGATCCACTTCAAGGACAACGAGGGCGAAGGGCATCACGAGGAGACGTTCCACTACGAGGGCGGCATCGATGAGTTTACGCAGTACCTGAACGCGAACAAGAGGGCGATCACGCCGGTGATCCACTTCGAGGGCGAGGCGCAGGGGCTTACGGGCGTCGTGCAGGCCGAGGTGTCGATGCAGTACACCGATACCTATGCGACGATCGAACAGACTTACTGCAACAACATCCACACGATCGAAGGCGGCACGCACCTTTCCGGTTTCCGGGCGGCGCTCACGCGTACGGTGAACAAGTACGGGCGGGCGATGAAGAACGGCATTCGCGAGAAGGATGCCGTTTCGGGCGACGACATGCGCGAAGGCCTCACGGTAATCGTGAGCGTGAAGGTGCCGCAGCCGCAGTTCGAAGGGCAGACGAAGACGAAACTCGGCAACGGCGAGGTGCAGGGCATCGTCGATTCGATCGTGAGCGAAAAGCTCATGACGTTCTTCGAGGAGAATCCGGTTGTCGCCGAAGCGGTGGTCAACAAGATCATGATGGCGTTCCGGGCGCGCGAAGCGGCGCGCAAGGCGCGTGAAACGGTGCGCAAAGGCGTGATGGACGGCCTTTCGCTTCCGGGCAAGCTGCGCGACTGCTCGAGCCGCGATGCGTCCAAAACCGAGCTCTTCCTCGTCGAGGGCGATTCCGCCGGCGGTTCGGCGCAGACGGGGCGCGACCGTTCGATCCAGGCGATTCTGCCGCTGCGCGGCAAGGTGTTGAACGTCGAAAAGGCGCGTGTCGACCGCATGCTTGCGAACGCCGAAATCCGCACGCTCATCACGGCGATCGGGTGCGGGTTCGCGGAAGAGTGGGATATTTCGAAGGCGCGCTACCACAAGATCGTGATCATGACCGATGCCGATGTGGATGGTGCGCACATCCGCACGCTTCTTCTGACGTTCTTCTACCGCAAGATGCCGGAGCTCATCGAGCGCGGGTACGTGTATCTCGCGCAGCCGCCGCTCTACAAGGTGGAGCGCAAGAAGAAGAGCGAATACGTGCTGACGGACGGCGAGATGAATTCCCGCATTCTCTTCCTCGGGTTGGACGATATGACCGTGAAGCGCGCCAACGGCGAGGCGTTCGATGCGGCGGCGGCGCGGAAGCTGCTTGAGCTCCTGGCCGAAATCAAGACGACGGTGACGAGCATCGAGCGCCATGGCCTTTCCGCGCAGGCCCTTCTCACGCATCGGGCGGAGGATGGCGCGCTTCCGCGCTATGCGATCGTGCTCGGTTCGGGCGACGCGGCGAAGGTCGAATACGTGATCGACGAAGAGGCGTTCAAGGCGCGTGTGGCCGTGTTGCAGCAGGAGATGGCGACGACGCTCGACCTGCCCCTGACGAAAGTGGAAAACTACCATCCCACGGATCAGATGGTCTTCCGGTGGCTTGAAATCTACCGCTCGGCGACGTTGCGCAAGCAGATGGAGTCGCTTGTGGGCATGGGCTTTTCGGTGGCCGACTATCTGGGCGGAGCGGATACGGTGGCGGTGCTGGAAGAGGCGGGCGAAGCTCAGGAGGTGAAGTCCCTCCCCGAACTTCTTGCGGCCATCGACGCGCGCGGCCGCAAGGGCATGAGCATCTACCGTTTCAAGGGCTTGGGCGAAATGGACGCGAAGGAGCTCTATGAAACGACGATGGATCCCAAGAAGCGTCACATGAAGCGGGTGCATCTTGCCGATGCCGTGAAGGCAGACCAGATGTTCTCGGTGCTCATGGGCGATGAAGTGGAGCCGCGGCGCAAGTTCATTGAAGATAATGCCCTCAACGTGAGCAACCTCGATTTCTGAGGCGTGCCGACGCGTAAAAGGAAGTTCCAACGAGATGAAGTGGTTGATCTACAATGCGCTCTTTGCGGTGGCCTACCTCGTGATGTTGCCGTCCTTCCTCTGGCGCATGAAGCGGCGGGGCGGCTACAAGGCGCGGATGGGAGACCGGTTCGGGCGTTATCCCGAGGAGGTGCAGGCGGCGCTTGACCGTGCGGCGGCGGCGCACCCGGTCTGGATTCACGCGGTCTCCGTTGGTGAGGTGCAGGTGGCCGCGCAGCTCATGCGCGCCTTGCGCGAACGCGATCGCGCGGTACGGTTCGTCTTTTCCACGACGTCCTCAACGGGGTGGAAAACGGCCGAGACGGAACTCGCGCGCCTTCAGGCGAGCGGGCTGGGGAGCGATGAGGACGTGCTCATCTACAACCCGCTTGATTTCAGCGGTTGCGTGAAGCGGGCGCTTGCGGCGATCAGGCCGCAAGCGGTGATTCTCACCGAAACGGAGATTTGGCCGAATTTCATCCGCGCCCTTCGCCGGAAAGGTGTGCCGCTTTTTCTCGTCAATGCGCGCATCTCCGACCGTAGCGCGCCGCGTTACAAGGCGCTTCGCTGGTTTTTCGGAGAGGTCTTTCGCTGTTTCACGAAAATCTACGCGCAAAGCGATCTTGATCGGCAACGGCTTCTGGAGGCGGGGGCGGATGACGCGACGGTTGTGGTGACGGGATCGTTCAAGTTTGACGTGGCCCGTCGAAATCCCGCGAAGGAACGGGAATTGGCGGCTTGGCTAGGAGAGGGGCCGATTCTTCTCGGTGGCAGCACGTGGCCGGGGGAAGACGAAGTGCTCCTCGGCATCTATGCCGATCTCGTGAAAACGCATCCTGCGGTGCGGCTCGTTTTGGCGCCGCGGCATTTCGAGAAGGGGGATGCCGTGGAGGCGAACATCGTGCGGGCGGGGTTTGCCTGCGTGCGTCGTTCGCGGGGCGAGACGGCATCGGCGATGCCGACTGGGCGGCGTGCCGTGTTTCTCTGCGATACGACGGGGGAAATGATGGGGCTTTTTGGCCTTGCGACGGTGGTGTTCGTGGGGAAAAGCCTCTGTGCGCACGGGAGCCAGAACATGATCGAGCCGTGCCTCTGCGGAAAACCCACCGTGGTGGGGCCGTACACGGAGAATTTCCGTCCTGTGATGAGCGATCTCCTGGCGGCTCGGGCGCTCCTGCAGGTCGACGACGCGGAAGCGCTCAAGCGCGCGATCGACCGATTCTTCGATGATCCGGCCGCCTGTTCGGCGCAGGGCGCGCGTGCAACGGAGGCCGTGACGCGGCGGTGCGGCGTGGTGGGGCGTTGTGCGGATGAATTGTTGGCCGCCTGGAAGGGAAAGGGTGAGGTGCGAACATGAATTGGGGGATATTCGACTATGCCGGCCCCACGGCGATCGCTTGGACGGCTTTCTTCGTTTCGCTCGCGGTCGTATTGCTGGTTCTGGGGGGAAGCGTCTACCTCGCATGCCGGAAGAAGTTCCTTTGGGCGGCCTATCCCGTGCCGCTTCTGATGGCATGGGGGATTCTGTGGAGCGTCTTCGGCGCACGGCTTGACCACGCGTGGCTCTACCTTCAGGAGAACGCCCATCGCGCGTATGGCACGTATGTGGCGCTCACCTTTGCCACCGCGTTTCTGCCGCCGCGTGGCGGAACGGGGCGCCAGGCGCTTCTCCATGTGGCCACGCGCGATTCGGGATTCGCGAAGGGAAAGCCCGTTTCCGTAACGCATGAGCGTGGCCATACGATCGCCCGTTATGAGGATGAGGACTATCCGGGGGGCGTAATCACGTACGACGGGCGGCCCATCGAGACGGGCTTCCGGTTCCGGTCTTCGCGATTGCTCATTTCGCTCATTCCCTATTTCGAGATGCCGACGGCGCAATCGGCGTGCGTGCTTGGCGATGAGGCGCGATTCTATGAAAAACCGCTCGCCGAAGCGGGGTTGAAGCTTGTCGGGGCCAAAGAGGATACGCCGGTTGACGTGCTTCTCGTCGTGCCGGGGCCGGATTGGCAGGTGGGGGCTGATACGCCGACGGCCGGAACGTGGAAGAAGCTCCAGCGGCGGTTGACGCGTGGCGGCGTGGCGGCCCTGCACATCAACGCCCGCCTGCTCTCGCAGGCGAGGTTCAAGCGGATTCTCGCCGATTTCCGGGCAACGTTCATCCATTACCACCTGTGGTGTACGGGCCGATCGGACTTCCTCCTGACGTCAGGGCGGAATGTCTTGGCGGATGAAGCGGCCGACCTTTTTGAAAAGCCGAAGGCGTACGAGGCGTTCGTAGCGGCCGATGCGGTGTCGCCCGCCGAAATTTTCGCCTGCTACGTGGGAACGGATTTCGAAGTCGACCCCGTTTTCTTCGAGGTGCCGGCCGAGAGCCATGGCCAGGCGGTGTGGACGGCGCCGCGGCTCGCGTTTTCGCCGCCTCCCACGAACCATTTGGCGGCCGTGAGGCCGGGCGGGGTGATGACCTACTACGTGCCGTCGCTTGCGTGGATGAAGCAGGGTCTCCTCGACAAAGACGTGTTCCTTTCCTTGACGAACGGCATGAACAAGGCGCAGGCGGCGCGCCGCGAAGCGCTTTTGGGGTTCGACGAGGCCGATCGCGGGGTTTCCAGCAATGCGATCGAACGGTGGTCGGCGGCGGCGAAGGTGAATCCGCGCGATCCGCTCCTCAGGTCGCTTGCCGATTCGCTCGATCTCGAAGGGCGGCGGTTCCTGCGCATCGGCAACGTCAACGGGGCCATCCAGTGCTATGAGAACCGTCTGCTCATCTGGCCGAACGACGTGGCGGCCGTCCATAACTTCGGCTTGTGCCTGAAAAAAAGCGGCCACCACGATGTTGCGGCGAGCATCTTTGCGAAGGCGGTGACGATGGATCCGCTCACCGATGAGCATCGCGTCGAACTTGTCGAGTGCTGTGCGGCGAGCCATAAGGAAGACATCGCCTGCCGTCAGCTCGATGTGCTGATGAAGCGTCATCCCGCCGATCCCGCCTACAAGATGCGTGCGGCGAAGCTCCTCTGCCTGAAGGCGAACAAGGCGCGGAATGAAACGCGCGCGATTGAATTGGCCGAAGAAGCTGTCAGATTGACGAATTGGAAAGACCGAGCCTACGTGCAGGCCCTTGCCGACGTGTACATCGATTCAGGTCGGGCGCTTCTCGGGCTTGGTCTAAAGAAAAAAATGAGAGAAATGAGGTTCGACAAATGAAAAAGATGATCCTGCTCGTTCCGTTGGCGCTCTTGGCCGGCTGCTTCACGTTGAAGCGCACGGAGGTGCCGAGTGTTCAGCTCTCGCATGCCCCGGAGGGGCGCGATCTGAAGGTGGCGGTGTCGGGCTATGCCGCGACGGTGACCACCTACATCCCGGTTTACGGCTATCAGACCTCCTATGTGGACCATGGCTATTACGGGCGCGGGCGGCGCGGCTGGGGCGGCGGGCATTACGCCACCTCGACCTCCGAGACGCTCGTGCCGCAGGTGCAGGCGAGCGAGGCGTATCTCAGCCGGGCGCGGATGCTCTTTGAAGATGCGGGGTTCCTCTTGCGCGTGCCGTCGGTGGATTATACGGTGGAGGTGACGTTCGACGGGCCTTTCGTCAAGAGCGACGAGCGGGCGGTGGAGTTCGCCTGGATGTTCCTTTCCGTCCTTTCGGCCGAATACGCTACGCAGACCTGGACCGCGAAGTTGCGCATCCACGATGCCAAAACGGGGCGCATGCTCTTTACGCGGGACTACAGGCAGAAGTTCGAAGATGTCGTCTGGTCGCCGCTGTTCTTCATCGGCCTTGCCGGGTACGAGGAAAACACCTTTAACTTCATGCAGAACTGGTGCCTGGGCGTTTTGACAGATCAGACGGTGGCCGATGCAACGGCCTTCCTTTCCCAGGTCAAGTGACGATTCATCTTTATCGAACGGCATTCTTTTGGTATAATATGGGTCAAGGAGAACAGTCGTTCAAGATGAAGATTCGTAAAATCGATGTGGACCGCGGGGTCGCCTTTGGCGATGGAGCCCTTACGTTCATTGCCGGGCCGTGCGTGATCGAGAGCCGTCGGATGGCGCTCGATCTCGCTGCCCGTCTTGTGGAGGTCGCCAACGACCTCTCGGTGAACTATGTCTTCAAGGCGAGCTTCGACAAGGCGAATCGTACGAGCGTCGATTCCTTCCGCGGGCCAGGCATCGATGAAGGGCTCGACATCCTTGCGGAAATCCGCGAAACGTTCGAAGTGCCGGTGCTCACGGATGTGCATGCGCCCGAGCAGTGTGCGCGGGCGGCGGCGGTGTGCGACGTCATCCAGATTCCCGCGTTCCTCGTGCGCCAGACGGATCTTGTGGTGGCGGCGGGCGAGACGGGGGCGGTCGTCAATGTCAAGAAGGGCCAGTTCATGGCGCCGGAAGACATGGTGAACGTGGTGAAGAAGATCGAATCGACGGGCAACCGCCGTATCGTCCTCTGCGAGCGGGGGGCGAGTTTCGGCTATCGGAATCTCGTTGCCGACATGCGTTCGCTCCTCATCATGCGGGAGCTCGGCTATCCGGTCGTTTTCGACGCGACGCACTCCGTGCAGCGCCCGGGCGGGCTTGGCACGGGCTCGGGCGGCGACGGCAAGTATGCGCCTGCCTTGGCGCGGGCGGCCGTGGCGACGGGGGTGGACGGCGTTTTCATGGAAACGCACGTCAATCCGAAGAAGGCGCTTTCCGATGCGGCGAACGCCATCGCCTTCCGCGACGTGAAGGCGCTTTGGGAGAAGCTGTTGGCGATCCACGAGGTGGTGGCCGGCGCGGCGTGTTCGTGCGGAAAGCGTCATGTGAAATCCAGGTGAGCCGATTGAAGAAATTCCTTTCCATATTCGCCGTCATGGCGGTGCTGGGCGTGCAGGCGTTTTCGAGCGCCAAGTGGCTCGCGGAGCGCGGGGACGATTCTGACGTTCTGCGCCTGCGCGATGCCTATAGCGCCTGCGCCAAGCGCATCAACGAGAAGCTCGAGGCGCCGGCCGAGAATGTGTCGGTGCCGATCGAGTCGTTTTCGAACGGCACGGTGAAGTCGCGCGTGACGGCGGCGCGGGCGCATGTCTTTGCCGATACGGGGTTCATCTGGGGCGAGAACATCCGGGTGGAGCAGTATCGCGAAGACGGAACGGTGTATGCGTCCTTGACGGCCGAGAACTGCATTGTCGACCGCAAAACGAAGAGCGGCTGGGTGGCGGGCGCGGCGCAGATGGTGTATGGCGACGCCTCCGTGAAGGGGCGTGGCATCTATTTCTCGCTCGCGCGGGAATTCATCAAGATTTTTTCGCAATCTGAAATTCGTGCGGGCCACCAGCGGCTCGATATAGGGGGGCTTGTGAAATGAAGAAGAATCGATTGTTTTTCATGGTGTTGCCGGTGTTGATGCTGGCGTTCGTTGCAACGGCCCAGAGTCTTGCCGATTTGGCGACTCCCGATGACATCATGTTGCGTAAGCCGCAGCCGAAGATGGCCGGGAATCTGGCGGCCCAGCAGGCCGCGCAGCGCTTGGTGGCCGAAAAGGCGGCGGCAAAGGCGAAGGCGGAGGCCGAGGAACTGCAGCGTCTGCGGGCGGAAGTCGCGGCCCAGAAAAAGGCGCGCGAAGAGGCCGAAGCGAAGGCGGCGATGGACCGTAAGGCGGCCGATGCTGCGCTCGGGCACGCTAAGGCGGCCGAGAAGGCCAAGGTTGCGGCGCAGAAGAAGATCGAGCGGCTTGAGAATCCGGATCCTGACGAGCGCCCGCAGGCGGCTCCCAAGAAGACGAAGATCGAGGTGGCGGTGCCGCAGCAGGATGTCGTTGACGAGGCCGCGCCGAAGGCCAAGGGCGATGAGGCCGCAAAAGCCGGCAAGAAGAAACTGACGGGCCGGCCGGCGGTGATTACGGCGGAGCGGACGGATTATGACCGCAAGGAGGGGATCATCCTGTTTGATCGTAACGTATTCGTTGACGACGAGCAGTATCAGATGCATGCCGACCAGCTTTTCGTGTTCCTTGACGGCACGAACGAGCTCAAGCGCATCGTGGCGCTCGGGAATGTGTCGATTACGAACGAGGCGAAGACGGCAGCCTGCGCGAAGGCTGTCTATTCGCGTGAGCAGCAGCGGATTGTGATGTATGGCGGCGAGCGCGAAGGCGATGTGGCCTGGTTGCGCGATGCCGGCGGGCGGAAGGGCGATGCGAGCGAGATCAGCGGTACGCGCATCATCTATTGGATCGATTCGGGCCTTGCGACGGTTGAAGGGGTGGGCGTGAAGATTCCCGCGATGAAGGGGGGCGCCAATCCCAAGGACCTGTTCAATCCGAAGGGGCTCGGCAAGGACAAAAAGGCCGATAAGGACAAAACGGACAAGTGAGGTCGGTGAGATGGATGACCCCGTGATGAAAGCCATGGCCGAAATGGCCCGTGAAAACGACCGTCCCCTAGCGGCCGCAGAGGAGGCTGTTGTCACCACGCCCGTGCCCGAGGCGCCCGCGTTTCCGGCCGAAGTTCCGTCTTCGCCTGCGCCCGTAGCGCCTTCGGTTTCGCCTGATTCGGCGGAAACGCCGCCCGATCTCATTGCGAAAGACCTTGTGAAGGTCTACGGGGAGCGCACGGTGGTGAACGGCATGTCGATGAATGTGCGGTGCGGCGAGATCGTGGGGCTCTTGGGGCCGAACGGCGCGGGGAAGACGACGACCTTCTATATGATCGTGGGCCTCGTGAAGCCCAACGAGGGGGCGGTGACGTTCCGCGGGAAGGATCTCACGCATCTTCCGGTGTTCATGCGTGCGCGTAGCGGGCTGGGGTATCTTGCCCAGGAGGCGAGCATCTTCCGCAAGCTCAGCGTGTGGGACAACGTGATGGCGATCTTGGAAACGCTCAAGATGAGCCGAAGCGAGCGGAAGAACCGGTGTGAGGAGCTGCTCTCTTCGCTCGATCTCGTGAAGGTGGCCAGGCAGCCCGCCTACACGCTTTCGGGCGGCGAACGGCGCAAGCTTGAAATCGCGCGTGCGCTCGTAAGGCGGCCTTCGATCTTGATGCTCGACGAGCCGTTTGCGGGCGTCGATCCTCTGGCGGTGCATGACATTCAGGAAATCGTGCGCGGCCTGAAGAGGCAGGGCCTCGGGATCATCATTACGGACCATAACGTGCGTGAGACGCTCAATGTGGTCGACCGTGCCTATCTCGTCTATGACGGGCGGCTGCTCTGTGAAGGAACGAGCGACTATCTCGTCAACGACGAGGAGGCCCGCCGGCTCTACCTCGGCGAGGATTTCCGCATGTGACGAAAAGAGAATTTTCAACTCGAACAAAACAAAAACACAAGGAGGTACAAATATGTCTATCGAAGTGACACTGCGCCATAGCGACGTTAAGATCGAGTCGCTGAAGGAATACGCCCAGAAGCGCATGGAGAAGCTTCAAGTTGCTTTCCCGAAGGTGACGAAGATTTCCATCGTGATCGATGTGGATGTGAAGAAGCACATGTACATGGCTGAAGTCGTGGCGAACCGCCTCGGCGAAGTGGCGGTGGGCGGCAAGGAATTCAGCGACAGCGGCAAGAGCGTCATCGACGGCGCCGCCGCGCGTGCCGAGCGTCAGCTCTTGAAGATGCGCCAGAAGGCCCGTAAGGGCAACGTGCGTGCCGCACGTGCCGGTTCACCTCGCAACTAAAAGGCGACCCGCGTGGAACCTGAAGACCAGAACGTGCGTGAAACGCCTTTCACCCTCCGCGATTTCTTCGAAGAGGGGAAGGTGCGTTTACGCATGGAAGTGGTGGTGGGCGGCGAGGGGTTGATGCGCATCGTGCCTGAGCCGATGTGCAATCGCCCGGGGCTTGCCCTCACGGGTTTCTACGGATGTTTCGCCTGGCGGCGGCTGCAGCTCATCGGCCAGGCGGAACAGGCTTATCTCGATAGCCTCGCTCCTGAAGAGCGGCTTGAGCGAATCAAGGCGCTCTTCGATCGCGGGGCGTTTTGCCTCATTTTCGCCTGCGGCATGGCGGTGCCGCCGGCCATCGCCCGGCTTGCCGAAGAAGCGGGGGCGGTTGTCTTGCGAACGGAGCTCCTGACGCGTGTCTTTTTCCATCAGGCGGCATTCGTGTTGGAAAAGTTGCGGGCGCCGAAGATCAAGATGTATGGCACGACCATTGAAGTGGCGGGGCTTGGTGTGATGTTGGAGGGCGCTCCCGGGCTTGGAAAGAGTGAAACGGCCCTGGGGCTTGTGAAGCGCGGAAATGCGCTTGTTGCGGACGATTTGACCTGCCTTCGCCGGGATATGGCGGGGCATGAGGTTTTCGCCTCCGCCTCGCCGGCGACGCGGAACTACATGGAAATCCGCGGCATCGGGATCATCCATTTGCCGAGCGTCTTCGGTGTGACGGCGGTGCGCTCGGAAAAGAAATTGGATCTTGTCATCACGTTCAAGAAAATGACGGAGACGGAAGGGGAGCTGGATCGAACGGGGGAAGAGCGGAAAACGCGCGAGATTCTTGGCGTGGCGATCCCCCAGATCATCATCCCCGTTGCAGCAGGCCGCGATCTCGTGAATCTCGTGGAGACGGCGGCTCAGCAGTATAAACTTTTGGCGGCGGGTGTTGACGCCGTTAAGGCTTTGGACGCGCAACTCTGCGCACGGGCGGTTCGGAAGGAGATTTAAAAGGAGAAAAGTCATGGCGGATTCAAAGGAAACCAAGGAACTCGTTCTGCTGAACAAGTACGGTCTGCATGTCCGGCCGGCGGGTCTTTTCGCAAAGATCGCCTCTCGTTTCGATGCCGATGTCGAGGTCGAGAAGGACGGGAACGTGGTGAGCGGCAAGTCGATCATGGCGCTCATGACGCTTGAGGCCGTGTGCGGTACGAAGCTCGTTGTCACGGCGACAGGCCCGCAGGCCCATGATGTACTCGTGGAGCTGGAAGCGCTCGTGCAGCGTAAATTCGATATCCCCGACGAACAGTGAGCGAGTTCCCGAAGGAGAATGAGGCGAAGCCGGCGATGGTGACCATCTCCGGCATCGCGGCTTCGCGCGGTTTTGCCGCCGGGCCGGTGTATGTGCATCGGCCAGATTCCCTGATTGCCGTTCCGGAATATGGAATCGCGCCCGATCGCGTGATTGCCGAATTGGCGCGCTACCATGAAGCCCGCGCCCGTACGCGCCAGCAGATCGAAGCGCTGATTGCCCAGTTGCGGGAAAACGGGAGCGCGGGCGCCGATGTCTTCGCGAACCACCTCCTGATGTTGGACGATGCGCTCACAACGGCGACCGTCGAGCGGCGGGTGCGGGAGGAACGCCTGAATGCGGAAGCGGCGTTGCGGCGCACCGTGGCCGAGTTCCGCGCGGCCTTCGGGCGGATGTGCGATCCGTATCTACGCGAACGCGTGCGCGACATTGACGATGTGGAGCGCCGTTTGCTGCGGAACCTCATGGGCGTTGGCGATAACGCCTTTGCGCAACTGGGCGATCCCGTGGTGGTGGTGGCGACGGATCTCACGCCTTCCGAAACGATTTCCATTCCGCGTGATCGCGTTCTGGGATTCGTTCTTGATCGGGGGTCGGCAACGTCGCACGTGGCGCTTCTTGCGCGTGCGCTCGGCGTGCCCGCCGTTGTGGGCTTGGGCGACGTCGTGGCGCGTGTCAAACCCGGCGACGACATCTTGCTTGACGGCACGAACGGCGCCGTGACGGTCAACCCCGATGTGAAGACCTGTGCCGAATTCGCCCGCCTTGTGCGGCGCGAACGCGAGCTCGGCGCCTTGTGGGAAGAAGATCGCGATAAAGAGGGCGCGACGAAGGACGGGGCTCCCGTCCGCTTTTGCGCGAACGCCCAACCGGGCGTGCCGATGGGGGGCCTTGCCGCGTTCGGGGCGCAAGGCGTGGGGCTCTATCGCAGCGAGTATCTGTGGCTTTCCGGCAATGGCACGCCTTCGGAAGAAGAGCAGGCTCGGGTCTATTCGGCTGCGGTGCGGGCGGCCGCGGCGATGGGGGCCGAGGCGCGCGTCGTTTTCCGTGCGCTTGACATCGGCGGCGATAAGCTCATGCGCCATCAGGCGGAACACGAGCCGAATCCCTTCCTCGGCAATCGTTCCATCCGTTGGCTCTTGTCGAACCGCGACGTCTTTCGTTCCCAATTGCGGGCGATTCTGCGGGCGAGCGCCGTTGGGCCGTCGGCCATTCTCTGGCCGATGGTGGCAACGCTCCAGGAACTCCGCGCGGCGCGGAGCGAACTTGATCGGGCGCGGGACGAGTTGCGCGCCGAGGGCGTGCCGTTCGACGAGCATCTGAGCGTTGGGTGCATGATCGAGATTCCCGCTGCGGCGCTTTGCGCCGAACAGTTCGCGCGCGAGGTCGATTTCTTCTCGATCGGCACGAACGATCTCGTGCAATATACTTTGGCGGCGGATCGCGGAAACTCCAACGTGGCCTATCTCTACCAGCCAACGAATCCGGCGGTGCTGCATCTCATTGACATGACTGTCGCCGCCGCCCGCAGGGCGGGCATCCCCGTGGCGGTGTGCGGTGAAACGGCGAGCGATCCGATTTTGGGGGCGCTTTGGGTGGGGATGGGCGTTACGGAACTGTCTATGAGTGCGAGCTACATCCCCGTTCTGCGCAAGGTCCTCCGCAGGCTCACGAGCGCGGAGCTGCGGGAGTTGGCCGACCTGGTGCGCGGCATGTGCGCCGAGCATTCCGCAGCGGAAATCTATGCGGCCGCGCGGGTTTTCATCCTTTCGAAGATTCCCCAACTGGAGGAGATTCAGTCGTTCTTTACGGCAACGTGATGTGCGTTGGGAACGGGCTATTCTCGGAACAGAGGAACCCTACACGATGACATTTAAAATCCTAGGAACGGGCAGTTACTTGCCGAAAAAGGTCGTGACGAACGACGACCTTGCCCTGTCGCTTGATTCGTCAGACGAATGGATCTACTCGCATACGGGCATTCATTCGCGCCACATGGCGGAGGCGGACGATACGACGGCGACCATGGCGGTAAAGGCGGCCCGTTCGGCGCTCGCGGCCGCCAACGTTTCGCCGGAGGAAATCGGCCTCATCATCGTGGCTACCTCCACGCCCGACTACAGCACGTTCCCCTCGACGGCCTGCCTCGTGCAGGACGCGCTCGGGTGCAAGGAGGCGGGCGCCTACGACCTTCAGGCCGCCTGCGCGGGTTTCGTGTATGCGCTCGAACAGGGGCGTGGCTGGGTGGCCCTGCATCCCGCGCGCAAGGTGCTCGTCATCGGCGCGGAAACCCTGTCGCGCATCGTTGACTGGAACGATCGCGCGTCATGCATCCTGTTCGGCGACGGCGCAGGTGCCGTGGTGATCGGCGAGGATGGCGAGAACGACGCGTTCCCGGACGACGGCAAGCCGGCCGTGCGGTGCGAAACGCTGTTGGGGGCCGATGGTTCCGGCTACAATTTCATTGCCCGTGAAGGCGGAACGCGCGTCGCTCCCGCGCCGGGTCAGGTGCCGATCCCCCATCTCACGCTGCAGGGGCGGCCCGTCTTCAATTTTGCGGTTCGCACGATGGATGCCGTGGTGATGAAGCTCTGTGTGAATGCCGGGCTTCTGCCCACCGAACTCGACCGTATTTTTGCCCATCAGGCAAACGGCCGCATCATCGAGGCGGTGGCGCGGCGCATGGATCTCGCGATCGAGAAGTTCTACATGAACATCGCCACGATCGGCAATACGTCGGCGGCGTCGATTCCGATTTCACTCGATGAGGCGGTGAAGAAGGGCGAACTGACGCGCGGCATGCGCATCTGCCTCGTGGGGTTTGGCGCGGGCCTCACCTACGGCGGCACGTTGATGCAATGGCCGCATGTGTAGGCGCGAACGATTTAAAAGGAGAAGAGATGAAGAAGAAAATCGTGATTACCGGAATGGGAATGGTCACCCCGTGTGGAAACGGAAAGGATGCGACTTGGGCCAATCTCAAGGCTGGCAAGAGCGGCATCACGCGGATTACCAAGTTCGATCCTTCGCGTTGCACCTGCCAGGTGGCGGGTGAACTGCACGACTTCGACGCCTATCTCGAACAGACGGGGTTTGTCGATCGGAAGGCCGCGCGCCACATGGATCCGTTCTCCGTGTACGCAGTTGCCGCGGCGGCCGAGGCCTGGAAGGATGCCGGCTACACGCCGGAATCTTCGCCCGATATGGATCGCGTTGCCACGATCATCGGCAATGGCATCGGGGGAATGGAAACGAACGGCATTGCGTGGAAGACGCTTTACGACCGCGGCCCCGATCGGCTTTCACCTCTCGCCATTCCCGAGCTCATTTCAAACGAAGCGGCGGGCAACGTTTCGATGGCGCTCGGCGCGAAGGGGCCGGCCCAGGTGATTGCCACGGCCTGTGCGTCCTCAACCGATGCGCTCGGCGTTTCGCTCGACATGATCCGCGCCGGCCGGGCCGACGTCGTGATCGCGGGTGGTTCTGAAGCGACGATCTTCGAGTTCGCCGTGGGCGGTTTCATGAAGATGAAGGCCCTCGCGACCCAGTTCAACGAGACGCCTGAAAAGGCTTCGCGTCCGTTCAATGCCGACCGTTGCGGGTTCGTGATGGGCGAGGGTGCGGCGATTCTCATCCTCGAGAGCGAGGAACACGCTCTGGCCCGCGGGGCGCACATCTACTGCGAACTCGCCGGCTACGGTGCAACGTCCGACGCCTTCCACATCACGGCCCCCGATCCCACGGGCGAGGGCGCGGTGAAGGCGATTCGCCTGGCGCTTGCGGATGCGGAGGTGACGGATGTTTCGACAATCGACTACATCAATGCGCATGGTACGTCCACGCATCTCAACGACCAGATGGAGACGAAGGCGTTCAAGGCCGTGTTCGGCGAAGCGGTGAAGAATATCAACATCTCCTCCACGAAGTCGATGACGGGCCACCTCCTCGGCGCCACGGGCGCGTTGGAAGCCGCCGTTTGCGCGCTCGCGATTCAGGAGAGTTTCATCCCGCCCACGATCAACTATGAGAAACCCGATCTTGAAGTCGATGTGGAGAAGGGCGAGGTGCCGCTTGATTTGAACTACACGCCGAATGTGGGCGTGACGCGCGCGGTTCGTATGGCCGTTTCCACCTCGCTCGGCTTCGGCGGGCATAACGGCGTTCTCGTGTTCAAGAAGTACTGAGCGGTGGGAGTTCGAGATGGAGTTTCCTGTTTTCAAGCAGGTTTTCAACAAGCCCGGGATTGAGCTTTTGCCGCATCGCGAACCGTTCCTTTTCGTGGACGAATTGGTTTCCGCCGACGAAACGGGCGCACTTGGCCACTACACGTTTACCGACGAGCGGAACGATTTCTTCCGCGGCCATTTCCCGTTCTACCCGATCGTGCCCGGGGTCATCCTCGTGGAGGCGATGTGCCAGGTGGCCGGTGCGGCCGTGGTGGCGCGTAACCTGTTGCCGGAAGGGCGGGCGGCGTTCATCCTCGGGAGTGTCGATAAGGTGCGCTTCCGTCGCCCGGTGCGGCCGGGAGACCGGCTCACGACCGTCGTCGCCAACAAGAAGGTCTTGTCGAAGCTCGGCGTTTTCGAGCTCAAGGGCTATGTGGGCGAAGAACTCGCCGCAGAGGCCGAAGTCAAGTGTGTGCTCGGTACTCAAGACAGGCTTCCCGTTTGATTGGTTGGCGTTCGTATGGGGGATTCTGGTACATGGTGCGAGCGCTCGGTTGACGAAGCGCAAGTCGCGGCGTTGACGGCGGCGGGTTTCCCGCCGCTCGTGGCGCGTTTGCTCTCTCTTCGCGGGGTGACGCCTCAAAATGCGGCGGCGTTCTTCGACCCGGCATTGGCGCGGCTTGTCGATCCGCTTACGCTTCCCGGCATTCCGGAGGCCGCACGGGTCATTCTCGCTGCCGTCCGCGCGCGGAAACGCATCGTCGTTTTTGGCGATTACGATGTGGATGGCGTGTGTGCCTCGTCCATTCTCGTTTCGACGATTCGGCGTTTGGATGCGGCCGGCGCAACGAAGGTGGATGCGTTCATCCCCCTGCGCCTTGCCGAAGGGTATGGCATGACGGCGAAGTCGCTTGAGCGCCTGCGCCGCGAGTACCCGGATGTCGCGCTTGTCGTGACGGTGGATAATGGCATTACTTCGCCGAATGAAGTGGCCGGGTTGCGTCGGGACGGCATTGCCGTCGTCGTGACCGATCACCATCTGCCCGGCGAGCGGTTGCCGGAAGCCGAAGCCCTTGTGGATCCGCGCGTTGCGGCGGTGCCCGGTTGTGAGAATCTCTGCGGGGCCGGTGTCGCGTTCTTCCTCGCGATGGCGCTTGCCCGTTTGGCGGCGGCCGAAGGTTTGTACAAGGGCCCCAAATTCGGCGGGCCGCTGCTCGTTTTGGCCGGTTTTGCCACGGTGGCCGACTTGGTGCCCCTGACCGGACAAAACCGCATTCTCGTTGCCCAGTCCCTTGTGAATTTCGAACGCTGCGCCCCCATCGGCCTTCGCGAGCTGTATGCCCATGCGGCTCGCAGTACGCAATCGATCATGGCGCGCGATTACGGCTTTACGCTCGGGCCGCGAATCAACGCCGCCGGGCGCATGGATACGGCGCGCACGGCGTATGATCTCATCATGTGCCTCGACCGTGAAGCGGCGCGCGGGCTCGTCGTGAAGGTTGGCGGGGATAATGCGAACCGCAAGACGAACGAAATGTTCATGATCGAAGATGCGGGAAAACAGGTTGAGGCCGTTCGTGAGAAGGCGAAAACGGCGCCGCCGGAGGTGGCGGAAACCTTGCTTGCCGGGTTCGTGGTGAGCGATGCGTTTTCGACTGAAACGGGAAAATGGCATTTGGGCGTTGCGGGGATCGTGGCCTCGCGCCTCGTGGAACTGTACCATGTGCCCGTGGCCGTGGCGGTGGGCGATACGGGGAGTGTACGCGCCCCCGATGGCTACAACGTGCATGAGGCGCTGAAGGCGGCCGAGGCTCACTTGGAGCGGTTTGGCGGGCACGCGGCGGCCGGTGGATTTACGGTTAAGAAAGAGGGGTTCGCCGGATTCCGCGCGGCCTTCAAAAAGGCGTGTGCCGAACAACATCGCCAAACGCCGGAAGCGGAGGCGATGCCGTTCGATGTCTGGGTGGAACCCCAGGATCTGACTTTGGATTTGGTGACGGAGATCCAGCGCCTGGAGCCGTTTGGCGAAGGGAATCCAGAACCCGTATTCGCCCTTCGAAACGTTGGTTTCTGCAAAATCGATCCCATCGGGGCCGGGCGCCACGTTGTCATTTCCTTTACCAATCGCGCGATTCCACGCGCTGTGTGGTGGGGCCACGGTAATGAAGTTGAAGCGTTGCGGCTGAAGAGCGCCTTGCGTTTCGACGTTCTTTTTACCGTCACGAAGTCGGATTTCGGCAGCGAATTCGAACACGTCGAACTCCGCATCATCGCTATACGCCCCAGCCAGGGATAGGTGCCTTTCCTCAACTGGCCATTGCGTGCAAAAGGGCGCGCCTGATCTCCGGTGTCAGTTCAATGTGGTAGTCGAGGAAGAGGCCGAGGAAACGGACTGCATCGGCGAAGGCCTCGGCGGGGATTGAGGCGGCGTCGGGGCGCGTCAGCGCGATGACGGTTGACGGCGTGATGCGCACGGTGCGCGTGCCGTTTCCGCAACGGCCGCGATCGATCGAGAAGGGCGTCCATTCCGCTGCGGCGTCAAGCCCGGCAAAGTCGGGTTCGAGGCCGGCGAGCCGAAGAATCGCCATTTCCAATTTGACGAGGGCGCGTGAAAGGCGCGCGGGGTCGGGGGGCGTTGGAACGGGCGCGGAAAGTTCGGCGAGGAACGTCTCGAAAAACGCGTACCACGCGGCCGATTCACTGCTCGGCGGCGTGAGTTCGCGCAGAAGCGCGGCCGCGTAGCCGGCGAGGGAGGTTTCCCGCCAGCGTTCGCGCAAGGCGTCGTGCCGCTCGCGCGGCGCGACTTCGCGAAGCGCGTGCAGATCGCCTGTGGCCCGCACGTAATAGAGCAGATCGCAGGCGTAGAAGAGATCGTACTGGCCGAGGAAGGCGCTCTTCGGGCGCACCGCGCCCTTGACGAGCGTCGTCACCACGCCGTGGTCGGGCGTGAGCCACGCGACAATGTGGCTTGTACGCGACCACGGGTGGATGTTGAGGACGATCCCCTGGGTTTTGATGATTTCGCCGGCCATGGCGGCGCGTTTCGCACCCTCAGCGCGCGGTCGGCAGTTTCAAGGCTTCGCTCACAACCTTGCCGAAGGCTTTGGCCATGTGCATCATGCCCCAGTCGTTCGGATGGCAGCCGTCCACGGTGCCTTCGAAGTCGTCGGCGAACTGGCCGAGGTCCGGCAGGAAGTAGAGCTCCTTCCAGCCTTCCTTGATGAGCTTGTCGTAGACGGGGCGCACGTAGGCACTGCGGGCGCGGATGCCGGCGCTCTGCTCGGTGTGGCAGTAGACGTCGCAGCCTTCGGCGAGCACGATCGGCACGTTCGGGCGCTTCGCGCGGAGGTTGCGAACGAATTTCTCGTAGCGCTCGGCCATGTGCTGCGGCACCATGTTCCACACGCTGTCCATCACATAGCAGCTTGCGTCGATCTTCGCCATGTGTTCACTCATCTCGAACTCGCCTCTGCCGGAGCCAGAGAAGCCGAGGTTCACGATCGGCACGTCGATGGCGCGGCCCATGATGGAGGGGAAGGCGAGGCCCGGGCGCGAGCAGCAGCCGCCGTGGGTGATGGAGGTGCCGTAGAAGACGACAGGTTTCGTGATGCCGCTCTTACGCGGCGGCAGGGCGGCGATCGTGGCGTCGCGGTCGATGCCGAGCTGGAAGGAACGAATGCCGTTGTAGAGCGGCAGGTTCACGAGGCACGGGGTGCCGGGCTTCCAGGAAATCGTGAGGGTGGCGCCCTTGGCACTCGAAATGCGCCCCGTTTTCACATAGCGCCAGCGGCCGTTCGGTTCCTGGCGGTACACGTCGATGCCGCTCACGCCCGTGGAGGGCATGTGGTCCATCGCAAGATTGGCGTTGTACGGCACCCATTTGAAGGTGAGGCTTTTCGAAGTCGTAGTGAAGCGGAACTGCATGCCCGCCGTGTGGTGCTTCATCGAACGCACACCGCCGTTCACGGCCGTCGTGACGTTCTTCGGCAGGCGGTCGTAGTAGTGCTCCGTGTCGTTGAAGGCACGGCCTTCGATCGGCAGATACTGGCCGTCGATCCATTTGGTGTTCTTGTCGATCACGGCCTTCGAAATGGCCATGTTGGGGTCCCAAGTGGCGATCCCTTCAGCGGCAAACGCGCCGCCCGCAAGCGCGGCAAACGCCGCCGCACCGAGTTGAAGGGCTTCTCTACGAGTCAAGTTATTCATTTTCAGTTTCTCCTCTTGTGCTAAGATTATACCAAAGAAAGGAGAAAGGAGGAAGAATGTTTTAGGTGCTGGGCATCAAACACCCAAAAACCGGTGATCGTGATCCGGGGGGGGACAGTCCCCAAAAGATCTGGGGGGACAGTCCCCAAAGATTTGGGGGGGACAGTCCCCAAACAGGCTTAAAAGTTTATGCGAAAACAGGTCAGACCTGTTTTCGCATCCGATTTTGTAAGGGGACTGTCCCCGTGAAGATTAGGGACTGTCCCCGTGAAGATTTGAATGATGGCCGTTCGGGATTGACAGAGGGCGGTGGTGTGGGCTATAATTTCGGGGTTATGAAAAATCTTGAAATTGCCGGGCTGGCGCTCCTGTCCAGCGTGCTTCCTCTGACGGCCGCTTCCGTACCTGTGTGCGCGCATCCGCGGCTGACGATTCTTCAACTCGTCGACTCGACCGACAGCCACGACGAACTCGTCTTCGAGAAGGAATATCTCCTCTCGGCGAACGAACAGGCGTTCGACGTCGAAGCGCCGGCCATTTTCTGGGAGGATTCCCTTACGGGCGAAGGCCGCGCCTACTTCCGGCAGGCGCCGCTTCCGCATGCGCGCCCCGTGCGCAAGCCCGATTTCCGCGTGGAGGCGCGCCGCGGCATCACGGTACTGCCGAGCGACTGGCCTTGCGTGGAAGTGCCCTACACGGGCGGAGCCTGGGGACGCGTCCGTGCGATGACGGACTTCCAGCGGAAGCTGCGTCCGTACGTTTCGGGCCGCGACGGCGTGTTTCTTACGAACACCTGGGGAGACGGCCATCGCGACGAATGCATCAACGAGGCGTTCCTCGAAAGGGAAATCGCCGCCGGTGCGGAGCTCGGCGTGGACGTCATCCAGATCGACGACGGCTGGCAGGCGGGGCGTTCCGTCAATTCGTCCGCCCGCCGGAAGGGCGAAACCGGCAGCTGGGCTTCGTTCTGGCACGATCCGCATTTCTGGGATGTCGATCGCGTACGTTTCCCGCATGGACTCGAACCGCTCGTCGCCGCCGCGAAGGCGAAGGGAATGAAGTTCGGCCTGTGGTTCGGCCCGGACAGCTCGAACGATGCGCAGTTCTGGCAGAAGGACGCGGATTTCCTCGTCGGCCTCCATCGCCGCCTCGGCATTGACTACTTCAAGCTCGATTCGCTGAAGTCCGCAACGCCGCTCGCGCTGTCGCGTCAGCAACAGCTCATGCGCAAGCTCATTCAGGATTCGGATGCGCGCATCACCATCGATCTCGATGTGACGGCGGGCGTGCGTCCCGGCTACTATGGTTTTCCTGAGATCGGCCCCGTATTTGTCGAGAACCGCTACATTCGCGCGAACGAACGTCGGCTCTGGTGGCCGCACCATACGCTGCGCAACTTCTGGTCGCTCGCGCATTACGTGGACCCTGCGCGTCTGCGCATGGAAGTGCTGAATCCCCGGCGGCTGCCGAAGCTCTATCCCGCCCGCGATCCGCTGGCGCCGGCCAACTGGCCGGACGACGCCATCTTCGCGATTTCGATGCTCGCCTCGCCGCTGGGCTGGTTCGAGATACAGAACCTTTCGCCCGAAACGGCGAAGGCGTGGCGTCCGCTCATTGCCACTTGGAAGCAGCATCGCGATGCGATGCATGCGGGCTACATCTATCCCGTGGGGGCGCGGCCCGACGGCTTGTCATGGACAGGTTTCGTCGCGGCGGCGAAAGACGGCACGAAGGGCTATGCGCTGCTCTTCCGCGAACTTGCCGGCGATTCGTCCTACACGCTCGATCTGCGTACGCTGCTGCCGCAGGTGAAGTCGGTGAAGGTGCTCGGAGGCCGCGGTACGGGAACAGTTGCCGGTTGTCGGCTTGTGGTCGAGGTGCCGCGTCCGCTAGATTTCATCTGGGTAGAACTGACCCGATAACCGATCCCCCCGCCCCACGCACGGGCCGATTACCCGAACGCCGTCAAAATGGCTGACAGTCCGTATTATAGTGCAACTTTCTCCATGATTCCCTTCCCTGGAATAAAGGGTGTAAACAAGGGTGCAGGGGCATATCTTGCAATAGCAAGGAAAATGAACAAGCAATTCATAAATGGATTAATAACACGGGTTTCAACCATGACAACCGTTAGGGCTTTTGTGGGAACTGCTACAGAATATGGTTCTGCTTATGGTGCGGTACAGCCGAGTGTTACCGGCTGGGCAAACGAGGGAATTAATTCGCTTTCTGATATGATGACACCTGCCGACTCGGAGGTACAAACATCTTATGGGCAAATTCTAACAACTTCCCTTCGGGAGCATCCCATTTTCTGGGTTGCCTTTTGGCTGCTGGGATGCTGGGGATGACAATCCCTGACTTGTTTTCAGGACAATGCGCTTCATTGCGAGAGGGCAGTGTCTCTATGGATGCAATCATGGTGTTCTTGTTGTTGGCCTATACCTCGATGATAGAGGCATGCATGATGATTACAACAAAGGGTTATCTGTTTGCATATAATGTCGACAAGGCTATATGTGTTCCGATTAAAGATCAAGGTTTAACATCGTCGGTATCAATTGGACGTAGATTGTATGGCCCAATTTTCGACAAGGATTGTGCCAGCCGGTTTTCTGCCAATCCCAAATCTGCCACAACGAGAAATGTCTTTTATGCTCTAATTGTCTTGTTGTATTTTATGTCATTGATATCTCCGTGTCGCCATCTTTATAATGCGATTCAGGCATCTTCATGGGCGATGGGGCAAATTGTGGCATGGCTTTTCATATTTGCGGATGGACTGTTAATAGTCAACAGGATCTTTTTCAGGACAAGCATAAGAAAGCTGTGGGCGTACACATTGGGAGATGCGAATTTTCGATCTGTACTTAAATTTGAATCTTCTGCGGGGGAAGAACAGGAAGAACCGCCTTTGGTGCCCGGATTTAACGTTGATCAGCTCCCAGATTATAACAAGCGTGGGTCAGCGCGAACACGCTTGATCTTGATCGGAGTAATTTTTATAGCGATTGTTGTGTGGGCGTTAAATTGCCAGATGGGTGGCTCGCAGAAACGAATGAAGATGGGGAATGAGGAATTGCATGAAACAACCAGTCTATAGCCTTGCACGATTACAAACAACCGAGAAGAGGATCCCATGACCAGAAAAGAAGTTGTAAAGGATGTTGACAGCCGTGTCAACGGCGGGGAATCGAAGTAATCCGTCTATTCTGCGTATGCGATGACGGAATGGGAAATGGTGGCGGTCAGGCGGCTTGCGATGCTGGTTACACTAACGAGTCGCAAGAAGTGGCGAAGATTGAACAATGTGCTTGTTTGGCTTTATTCCGAAATGCTTTGTTGTGTTTGGGTGGATTGTACTCTTTGGCGATGTTGATTTTCGCAATATTGTCTCACAGATAGGCACAAGGACAGCGACAGGGCGCATCTGAGTTTTTCACCAAGCCCACTCTTGGGGTCTCCAGCCTGCGGCAGCTGACACGAGAGGTCGCATGGGGGGGCCAAAAGGTGGTGATGGCTGTTGGGAGAGGGGGCGTGCCCCGCCTTGCGTTCCCTACGTTAGCGCCCGCGAGGCCCTCGGCTCAAACAAGAGGTGATCGCGGTGAATTACTCAGATGCGCCCACAGTGACAAATTGTGCGGAATGATGTTGACTATCTGACAGATAATGGTGTATACTGTCTTCATTGCCTTCGGGTTGGCCTTTTTCACAATCGGGTAGGTTACCCGAAACCTTCCCGAAAAGCAACACTGAACTGTATCTCTCAAGTCACGAATGGGATGATCGTGAATGGAACTCGATTGGGAGGCAGACGATGAAAAAATCTGGAAAGATCGTGCTGAAGATTGCGTGTGCGGTTGTCATATTGGCAGTATCGGGAAGCGCGGTCTACATTACGCCGATATTTCCGTTTAGAGCAGTATATTACATACAACGGTATCACCATGATCAGGAATTGCGTTATATGGACATGCCGAAAGGTAAAGACGCACTCTCGTCGGTGGATGGAGTACTCACGAACTACGGAGAGTCGCATGTCCTGATCGGCAACACGATTCTGATACCGTTGAAACTTCTTCTAGACAAGGATTTGCTGCGTAATTACACCGCGAAGGCAGATTTGCCTTGCCCTGATGGGAATTATTATAGACATCCCGATGTGGGGAGTGATCTGTGGATTGAAAAAAGGTGAAATCATCAATCAAGCAGACGACGAAACTGCTGGAACGGACTATGTACTTGATTGGTGGGCGTTGCCGACAAAAGTTACGCATTATCAAATGGAGAAGTTATGAAATACATGATCAGTGCGGTCGTTGTTGTACTTGCTGTTGTCGCTTTTCTCGTGTTTACCCGTGAACGTAATGATGGTAAGGAGAAAGAATACGAGTCTGCCGAGACGGTGATTGATTTCATCTCGCGGACTCAGATTCGTGTTGACGATGAATTGTTGGAATGGGCAGGAGAAGATACGGCCTACCAGGTTCTAAAACGGTTTTGCGGCGGAATGCGTGTGCTTCGAATCGGAAACGCCCACAGGTGCATGCCCAAAGATGTTTGGTCGCTCTGTGAGATCGGGCGGAGGCCGCAGCGTGGCCATGAAGAACTGACGTGGCCGGTGCTCTTTTTCAAATTGGAAGATGCAGATGGAAAGGAATGCGATGTCTTTGCCGGTTCCCGGATCACTCATATTCATACGTTTCGCTTCCCGAAACCGATCTGCCGGATACATGCCGAAGACCATCGCAGGATTGACGACTTTGATTTCGGCGCAAAGGAATTGCGCGTGCCCCGTCAATATGCTACAATACGCGCATGGAGAGTGAAGAGATTCGAGAAGGGCTTGACCGTTGGTTCGGGCACGACGACTTTCGCGCGGGGCAGTATGCGCCGATCGAGGCCGTGGTGAATGGACGTGATGCCGTGGTGGTGATGCCCACGGGGGCGGGGAAGTCGCTCTGTTTCCAGTTGACGGCTCTTTTGATGCCGGGGGTGACCGTGGTGGTTTCGCCGCTCATCGCGCTCATGCACGACCAGGTGGCGGCCTTGGCGCGGCGCCATATTCCTGCTACGTATTTGAATTCGACGCTTGACCCCGCCGAACAGGCCTATCGCCTTCGGGAACTTGCCGCAGGACGCTTCAAGCTCGTCTACATCGCGCCGGAACGTCTGGCTCTTGCGCGTTTCCGCACCTTCCTCGAACAGCTCGACATTTCCTTTCTGGCCGTCGACGAGGCGCACTGCATCAGCCAGTGGGGGCATGATTTCCGCCCCGACTATCTCACCCTCGGCTCGCTCGTCGAGGCCCATCCCGCGATGCGCGTGATGGCCGTGACCGCAACGGCCACGCCCGACGTGCGGCGCGATATCATCGCCCAGCTGAAGCTCGAGGGCCGTCCTTCGGCCGCAGGCCCGCTTTTCGTGCAGGTGCAGGGCTTCTCGCGCCTCAACCTCAATCTCGCCGTGTGCCGCGTGCGCACGCACGACGAAAAGCTCGCGCACGTTCTTGCGCTCGTACACGCGCACCATACGGGGATCGTCTATGTCGCCACGCGCAAGCACGCCCAGGAAGCGTACGACAAGCTTCGGGCGGCCAACCTCGGCGAATCGGAAGCGCTTCTCTACCATGCCGGGCTCGACACCGCCGAGCGTACGCGCGTGCAGAAGCGTTTTATCGAGGCGAAGTATCCCGTGGTCGTTGCGACGAACGCCTTCGGCATGGGCGTCGATCGCGCCGACGTGCGTTTCGTCGCCCATTGGGATATTCCCGGCAGCGTGGAGGCCTACTATCAGGAGGTGGGGCGTGCGGGGCGCGACGGACTCCCCGCCTGGTGCGGACTCCTCTTCAATTATGCCGACGTCCACACGCAGGAATTCTTTTTCAAGGATAGCGAGAGCCCGATGCGCGCTCGGCGGCTCCTCCGCCAGATGGTGGCCTACTGCGATACGGCACGGTGCCGCCATGCGTTCATCCTCGACTATTTCGGCGAAACGGTGAAGGGCGACGTGTGCGGCGGATGCGATCGGTGCGGCCCGCGCAAACTCCCCGATCCGCTTTCGGAAACGCAATGGCTCATCCTTCAGAAGGTCCTCTCCTGCGTTGGCCGCATGAAGGGCGAGCATGCTCTTGCGCGCGTGGTGGAAGTTCTTCTCGGCGCGAAGACGCGCTACATCACGGAGAACGCGCTCGACAAGCTCTCCACCTACGGGCTTCTCCCGAATGAAGACCCCGAACTGCTCACGCTCCTCTTGAAGGCGCTCGTGCGGGCCGGGTGCGCCGCGCTTTCGGATGATGGCGAAGACATGATTTCCCTTACGGCGAAGGGGCTGCGCGTTGCAAAGAAGGAGGAAAACAATTTCATGCTGCTCTGGCCGCGCCGGGTGGTGGCCTCTCCGCTTTCCTTTGCCCAGCAGATTGCGAACGAACGCAAGGCCGCGGCGCGCAAGGAACCCGTGCCGGCGCGTGAGAGGCGGGCCATCCCTGCGCCGACGCGTCCCGAGGACGTGGCGCTCGCCTCCGAGCTGCGCACCTGGCGGAAGAATCTTTCAAACGAACGCGGGCTTCCCGCTTTCCGCATCATGACGAACAAAACGCTCGATGCGATAGTGGCCGAGCGCCCGCGCACCCTCGCCGCGCTGTCGCACATCTACGGCCTCTACCAGCAGATCCGCGACGACTACGGCGAAGACATCCTCGCCATCGTCGCCGAAACCTGAAACCGATTTCACACAATTCGCCTAAAGTTTGCTATCATGAATCCATCCATGAAACCACGCTTCATTATCGTTGGGTTTGCGCTGAGCGAGCCAGGCACGATGGGGGGGAATTCGAAGATCGCCCTTGAGATCGCACGTCATCTTGCTGCCGTGCGGGAGGTGCATTTTATCGTGCCGTCGTCGAAGGCGCGTACGATTGCGGATGCGATCAGCGCGCCGGATGGACTCGTCGTCCACGAAGTCGCCGGTTTTACGGGTGGCGACCTGCGCCATCCCGTGGCGAGCGCGCGCCACTATACGGACGTGTTGCGAAAGGAACTTGCGGCGCTTGAGGTCGGCGAAAACGATGTCGTCTATTCCTGTAGCGACTTTCACATCGATACGTTGCCGTGCCGTCGGCTCCAGCCGGTTTTCGGATTCACGTGGATTGCCGTTCAGTTCCTCTTCGTACCGTTCCTCTTCGAGAACCTCCTGCGCGGGTATAGGTTCCCGGCGGCGAAATACGTGCTCGTGTGGCTCTATTCGAATATCCTCTTCCAGGCCGCGCGGCGGCGTGCGGCGGCGTTCGTCATTACGAACGACAGCGACCGCGGGCATTTTCCGCCGGCGTTTCAGGGGCGCGTCTTCCCGTTCTACGGGGGCGTGAATGTGGACCAGATCCCCGTGGCGGAGGTGCCGAAAACGCGCGATGTCGTTTTCTGCAGTCGCCTTCATCCGCAGAAGGGGATCGATGGTTTCCTTGACGTGTGGGCGCGTGTGCGCGCGGCGCGCCCTGCTGCGCAGCTGACGGTGATCGGAAACGGAGATGCCGATTATGAACGGGCCTTGAAGGAGAAGGCCGTGCGGCTTGGAATCGCCGATTCGATCTCGTGGCTCGGCTATGTCAACCACGAGGCGAAATATGAAATCTACCGCAGCGCCCGCGTGATGGTGCACCCCACGGTGTTCGATAATAACGGCATGGTGGCGGCCGAGGCGCTTTGCTGCGCTCTCCCCGTGGTGATGTACGATTTGCCGGCGCTCCGCGAAGTCTACACGACGGGATGCGTGAAAGTACCGTTCGGCGACCAGGCGGCTTTCGCGAAAGAAGTGGTGCGCCTCCTCTCGAACGACGCCGCACGCGCGGGTGCATCTCCGTCTCCCGCCCAGGTGCAGGCGCTCCGCAGCCAATGGGATTGGGCGAACCGTGTGAAAAGATTCGAAGCCTGGCTTGAGGACAACGGAATTTGATGGTTTGCGTGGCGGCGGGGATTATGGTAGAATATTCGTTGTGGCCGATGTGCATTCGTTCGGCTTTGTGTCATTTCTAAACAACAAAAGAGGATTGTCAGATGAAAACTTCTCGTCGTTCGTTCCTGCAGGCGGCGCTTGCCGCCGGCGCGTTCCCGCTTCTTCCCGTGCATGGCGCGTTTGGGCGCGACAAGGTGCGCCTCGCATGTGTGGGTGTGGGCCAGCAGGCGTGGCACGACATCCAGCAGTTCAGCAAGACGGGCTTCTGCGAAGTGGTGGCTCTCTGCGATACGGATATCGCCAACGGCAAGCAGTGCAACGGCGCGAAGAAGAAGTTCCCGAAGGTGCCGCGTTTCTCCGACTTCCGCAAGATGCTCGATGCGATGGACGGCAAGGTCGACGCCGTTGCGGTGATGAACCCCGACTTCTCGCACTTCCCGGCGCTCATGGCCGCGATGAAGCGCGGGCTCGGCGTGTTCTCCGAAAAGCCGCTCGCCCACACCTTCGAGGAGTGCGAGCTTTTGATGGCCGCCGAGAAGAAGTACAATGTCGTCACCCAGATGGGCAACCAGGGCCACTCCGGCGAGAACTACTACCAGTTCAAGGAATACGTCGAGAAGGGCATCATCGACATTTCGAAGCTCACGCGCCTCTGCGCCCACATGAACAGCGCCCGCCGCTGGCACAAGTGGAACGGCAACGTGACCGCGTTCCCGGCCTTCGAGCGCACGGTCAAGGGCGAGATCTCGAAGATGACGCCTGGACTCGACTGGGATACCTGGACGGGCACGGCGACGCCGCACGCCTATTCCAAGGACTACGTTCAGGGCGAATGGCGCAGCTGGTTCGATTTCGGCAATGGTGCGCTCGGCGACTGGGGCGCGCACACGATGGATACGATGCACCGCTTTTTCGAGCTCGGCCTGCCCACGGAAGTCATCATCAAGGATGTCACGGGCTGGAATCCCTTCGTGTTCCCGATGCAGGATACGCTCAACTTCAAGTTCGCCGCGAAGGGGAAGCGCCCGGCGTGTCTGCTCGAATGGTATGAAGGCGTGAAGAACCTGCCGCGGCTGCCGAAGGGGCACAAGAGCGCGGCCTGGGATGCTTCGATTCCGCAGTCCGGCGGGTCGTCGGGGTCGGCCAAGTCGAAGGCGCTCAACCCGGGCAAGTTCTTCGAGCTCTCCAACGGCGACGTGTGGTTCGGCGGTTCGCATTCGGCGCAGCTCGACAAGGCGGGCGTCGAGCGCAAGGATCTGCCGAAGTGGCGGAAGAACGGCTCCAACCACTACGCGAACTTCCTCCTCTCCGTGATGGGCAGGGAGAAGACGCGCAGCCCGTTCTCCGTGACGGGGCCGCTCAGCGAGGTCTTCTGCCTCGGCTGCATCGCGCAGCGCCTCAACCGCGGCTTCAAGTTCGACCCCGTAACGAAGCAGATCGTGGGCGACGCGGAGGCGAACGCGCTCCTGAAGGGCTCGAAGGGCACGCCGCGCAAGGGCTGGGAAGAATTCTACCGCGTGTAAGGTGGGGCGATGAGAGACGACCTCGAAGGACTCAAGGCTCTCGGGCGCACGGTGCGTCCGGAAGGGGGGTACGATCCGTCCCTTCTGGACGCCTTTGCCAACCGCCACTCCGAGCGCGACTACTGGGTGACGTTCACGGCGCCGGAATTCACGACGCTCTGCCCGAAAACCGGCCAGCCCGATTTCGCCACCCTCACGATTCGCTACATCCCCTCGAAGAAGCTCGTCGAATCGAAATCGTTGAAACTCTATCTCTTCGGCTTCCGCAATCATGGCGACTTCCATGAAGACGTGGTGAATGTGATCTACGACGATCTCGTGAAGTTGCTCAAGCCGAAGTACATGGAAGTGTATGGCAAGTTCGCATCCCGCGGCGGCATCGCGATCGATCCGTTCGTGAACGGCGGCACGGGCGCGAAGTACAGGGCGCTCGCCGCAGCGCGGTTCAACATGTGGAACGGCGTGCGGGATTAGGTTGGCTTCGGGGGGAAATGAGAAGGCGAAGAGATGTATAGAGAAGGACGACCCCAGCGGAAAACGATCCCGCTCAATTTGATTGTCGACGGCCGTGCGGCGCTCGTGGTGGGCGGCGGGCAGGTGGGGCTGCGCAAAACGCGCGGGCTCCTCGAGTGCGGCGCCACGGTGGAGCTCATCTGCCCCGAGGCCGTTGCGGGCTTGAAGGAACTCGCCGAGGCGGGGCGGATCGCCTGGACGCAACGGGCGTTCGCGCCGGGCGACGTGGCGGGGCATCTCGTCGCCTTCGCCTGCACGGACGATAAACACGTCAACCGCGCCATTCTCGACGAAGCGCGCCTCGCGCGCGTGCCGTGCTGTTGTGCGGACATGAACTGGAGCGACGGCGACTTTACGACGCCCGCCACGGCCCGCCTCGGCGACCTTACGGTGGCCGTTTCGACGAACGGCCAGAGCTGCGCCTCGGCCCGCGACGCGAAGAACGAAATCGTGGCGCTTCTCCGTGCACGCCGCGATTTGGAACTGCTCGTCATCGGAACGAGCGACGCGCTCCTCGCGAGCCGCAAACGCGCGCAGTACCATCTGCCGGCGGAAGAACGGGCCGTTTTGGGCGAGCTCCTCACGCAGGTGAAGGGCGTGCGCGAATTTTTCATTCTCAATACCTGTAACCGCGTGGAACTCGTGGTGGTCGCCGCGCGCGACCCGCGCGTGGCGGGCATTCTCCTGCGCCTCACGGGGCTTGACCATCTCGAACCGGCCGAACGATTCGAATTGCGCGGCTTCGAGGCGTTCCGCCATCTCACACGGGTTGCGAGCGGGCTTGAATCGTCGCTCCTCGGCGAATTCCACATCGTCTCGCAGATGAAGGACGCGCTTCAGGAGGCCGAAGCGAACAAGTGGAGCGCGGGCGCGATCCGCTTTACGGGCGCCGAGGTGATGCGCGTTTCGAAGCTCGTGCGGCATGCGGTGGAAGGGCTGTTGCGTGTTGCGGAAATCGACCAGGTGGCGGTGCGCTATCTAGGCGTGCATGGCGACGTGGATGCGCGCACGAACGTGCTCATGATCGGCACGGGCATGGTGGGCCGCGGCGTTGTTGAAGCGCTTTTGAAAGTGGGCTGCCGAATCACCTGGGCGTATCATGTGCATCGGCCGAACCTTGCCGATGCGATGTTCGCCACTGCGGCCGTGGAGCCGGCGCTCATTCCGCTCACGGCGATTCCGCGTGCGCTTGCAGGGGCGGATATCGTCCTTTCGGCCGTCGATTCGTCGAAGCCCGTCGTCACGCGCGACATGGCCGCAGCGGTGACGGATCGCAATGTCCTTTTCATCGACCTTGGCGTGCCGCGCAACATCGATCCGTTCTACGACGACTTCGGCCACGGCGTGACGGTGGCCGATCTCGACGATCTCAAATTGTGGCATCGCGTGAAAACGGGCACGCTCAACGAAGTGCTCTCGCGGGCGGACGAAGTGATCCGCACCGAATACCGGGCGATGGCCTAGTCATTCATTTCAAGGAGGAACGACCATGATCTACACCGCTTATGTCGGCAGCTACACGGGCGAATCGCGAAATGACGGCATCCATATCTTCGCGTGCAACAATGAAACGGGCGATTTCCACACGATGCGGGTGATCGATACGTTCCAGAATCCCACCTACATGGCGCTCACGCGCGATTGTAGCCGCCTCTATGTGGCGCTGAATGGCCCCTCCTTCGGTCCTGCCGGGGCGAACGGCGGCCTTGCCGCGTTCAAGGTGGGCGGCGATGGCGAGAAGCTCTCGCTCATCAATACGATCCCGACGGGCCGTACGGGCGCGTGCCACGTGTCGCTCGCGCCGGACGAACGCACGCTCGTCTATGCCGAGTACAGCTGCGGTACGGCGGGTTATGCCGACCTGTCGTGGCGCGGCGCCTTGGAGGAGCGTTGTGCGGGTGCGCCGGGGAAGCTCAATCCCCTTGCGCAGGTGCAGCATGCGGGCGATGGCCCCAACAAGCCGCGGCAGGACCGCGCGCATGCGCACTGCGCGATCGTCACGCCCGACGGCAAATACCAGCTCGTCGTGGATCTGTCGCTCGATAAGATCGTCGCCTACGATTTCGTGCATCGTGCGGAAGGCCTCAAGGAGGTGCCCGCCGCGTCGATCGATACGCGCAGGATCGCGCCGGGGGCGGGCCCGCGCCACATCGTTTTCCATCCGAACGGACGCTTCGCGTTCGTCATCTTCGAACTCCTCAACAAGGTCGCGAGCTTCCGCTACACGGGCGAAGGCTTCTCCTTCATCGAGATCAAGGAGCTGCTCTCGCCCGATCGTACGAATTTCAGCAAGGCGGCCGCCATCAAGATCTCCGAGGACGGTAGGCAGCTCTTCTGTTCGAATCGCGGGCAGGATTCGATCACGGTGTTCAATCTCGACCCCGAAACGGGCAAGATGGCGTTTCTCAACAATGCGCCGCTTGACGGCAAGTTCCCGCGCGACTTCGAATTCATGCCCGGCGGCCGCTTCTGCCTCGTGGGCCTGAAGGAGAGCTGGCGCGTGGTGAGCTACGCCTACGACGCCGCGAAGGGCGCGTTTGCACCCGTTGCGACGATGGAAGGCATCTACCGCCCGCTCTTCTTCAAGTTCAACTTGCGCTCGGCGCGCACGTGAGGCGCGCTAGAGTTCTTCATCGATGTGAATCGATGAGAAGGCCTCGGGCGGAAGGGGCGCGAGAAGGCCGCCGTCTTCGATGACTTTGGCGTCGCTGTACACGTCGTCCCACGTCTGGTAGCGCCACTCGCGGTCTTTCACGACCATGCCGGCGATGAGGCGCACGAACCCGAGCGAGAGGTCGGGCGAGTTGACGCGCGGATCGAGGGCCTGGATTTTGGGGTTCACATGGGCCCGCAGAATGTCGTTGTTGTTGTCGAACGGGAAGAGCATGCGGCCCGTCGTGAGATGGTAGAGCGTCGCGCCGAGGCAATAGATGTCGGCCCGGCAGTCGAGTTCCTGGTCGCCGTAGATCTGTTCGGGGCTGATGTAGGCGGGCGTGCCGATCACTTCGTCGGGCGATTCGGTGGTGCGGATGGCGGCGGTGGACTGGCAGAGGCCGAGATCCATCACCTTCACGGTGCCGTCGCGATCGACCATGATGTTTTCCGGCTTGAGGTCGCAGTGGACCGTATTGAAAAGATCCCAGGCGTATTTCATCGCATCGGCCACCGATTCGCAGATGATGACGGCGTCCGATTCCGAAATGCGCGACTTGCGATTCATCAAGGCGCCGAAGGTGTAGCCGTCGACGTAGTCCATGATCAGATAGTAGCGGCCGTCCACGCAGTCGGCGCCATAGCCCTGCACGATGCCCTGGTGGTGGAGGTCCGTCATCGTGCGCACTTCTGCCATGAACTGGCGAATGTCCTGGCCTGTGGCGGTGAAGCGTTCGTCGAGTACTTTCACGGCCACGAACCGCTTGAGCTCCTTGTGCCAGGCGCGCCACACCACGGCCATGCCGCCGCGGCCGACGATGGCGTCGAAGCGGAGAAAGGGCAGGTTGGGGGGCGTGTCGAGCGAAAGCGGCGCGATCTTCTTCATGACGCGCGTTTGCTGTACGTCCTGCGGGGCGACGGGTTTTGCGTGTTCGCCGCCTGTTCCCGCCTCCGGGGAGACGGGCCTTAGGACGATATGCGTGCGCTTCGCGAAGCGATAACGCCGTTGCGGCACGGCACCTTGTTCGTCAAGCGGTGTACCCATTACCGCTTCTCCCGTTTCGGAAGGCCGCCTTCGCCTTTGCAGCGCCGGCAGATGGCCCCCCCCTTGCCTTGGCATTCCGGGCACACGACGCGGCCGATGCCGGAACAGGTGCCGCAGGGGGTGACGAGCGTCTTCGCGTGTTTCATCGACGAACGCATGCCGTTCGATGTCGCTTTCTGTTCCACGATCCAACCGGGCTTCCCGCCCTTGTTGCCGTAACTGCTCGAGCGGCCGCATTTTTCGCAGGGGATGAAACAGGCGCCTTTGCATTTGCGGCACGCCTGCACGCAGGCCCAACGGCAGTCGGGGCACGGGGCAAGGTTGCCGGGCTCCGCCGGGGCCTTCACGGTGAGGCGGTAGCTTTCGAAGCGGCCGCGGCCTTCGCAGAGCGGGCACACCTTGTACTTCACGTCGAAGCGATGGGAGGTGAAGGGGCGCCCCGGCATCACGCCGATTTCGCCGTCATACTGGCCGAGGTTCGGCGGCGTGAGCGAGAGCGAACGCTTCCCGTGGCAAGCCGGGCAGAGCGAATACTGCGTCACGGGCTCCGCCCCCGCCGTTACGAGGCCGAGGGCGAAAATGAAAACGGCGGCGAGCGATTTGAGGGTGGTCATAGGGGGATTCCTTCCTGTTCGTATTCATCGAGTTTGCGGTAAATGGTGCGGCGGGAGATGCCGAGCTTGCGGGCGGCTTCGGAACGGTTCCCGTGGCATTCCTTGAGGACGGCGAGGATCTGCGCCTTCTCGTTTTCGCCGAGCGTCACGGTGGCGGAAAGCGGCGCGGCCGCAGTGGAGGTGCGGAGCTTCTCGGGCACGTCCTCGACGTCGATCGTGCCGTTCGCGGCGAAGATGGTCATGCGCTCGATGACGTTGCGCAGCTCGCGTACATTCCCCGGCCAGGCGTAGTTTTCCAGAAGGCGCATGGCCGCCGGAGTGATCGTGGGCTCCGGCACGTTGTTCTTCTTTGCGAGCTCCTTGAGGAAACGCGCGACGAGGAGGGGAATGTCGCCCGCGCGATCCCTGAGCGCCGGGAGGCGGATATCCACCACGTTCAGGCGGAAGAAGAGATCTTGGCGGAACTTGCCCTGTTCGACGAGGGCTTCCAGATCGCGGTTCGTGGCGGCGATCACGCGGATGTCGACGTTGATCGCCTCGGTGCCCCCTACGCGCGTGAGCGTGCGGTTTTCGAGAACGCGCAGAAGCTTCACCTGCATGGCGAGCGGCAGATCGCCGATTTCGTCGAGGAAGAGCGTGCCGTGGTCTGCGTTTTCGAAAGATCCGATATGCTGCGCGGTTGCGCCGGTGAAGGCACCCTGCTCGTGGCCGAAGAGTTCGCTTTCCACGAGCGACTCGGGAATGGCACCGCAGTTGACGGCCACGAACGGACCCTTCGCGCGGGCCGAAAGATTGTGGATGGCATGGGCCACGAGGTCCTTGCCAGTGCCGTTGGGGCCGAGGAGGAGAACCGTACTCGCGGCCGGCGCGACGCGGCGGATGAGGGTGAAGACGGTCTGCATCGCGGGCGAGGAGCCCACCATGTTTTCCATGCCGAACTTTTCGTCCAGCTGGCTCCGGAGCGCGGCAACTTCATGTTCGAGGGCGGTTGTCTTGAGCGCCTTTTGAACGCGGAGTTCGAGCTGGTCGAGGTCGACGGGTTTCGTGATGAAGTCTTCGGCGCCGTCCTTCATGGCGGCGACGGCCTGGTCGATCGTGCCGAAGGCCGTGAGAAGGATGCAGATGAGTTTCGGATATTTCTGCTTCGCGGCCTTCAAGAGCTGAAGGCCGTCGACCTCTGGCATGCGGATGTCGGAAAGCATGAGGGCGATCGAGGGATCGGCGTCGAGCGCCTTCATGGCCTGTTCGGCATCGGCGGCGGTGGTCACCTGATAGTCGATCGAAAGCGCGCGGGCCATGAGCTCGCGGGTGTCTCGTTCGTCATCGACAATGAGGATATGCGTCATAGGCAGGAGGTTTTCTTTCTGTTCGTGGTTTATGTTTGAAAGGGTCAAGTGAGGCGGCGCACGCGCTTTTCGAGGCGCGGAATGCGCACGCTGAATTTCGTTCCGGCGCCTTCCTTCGATTCCACGTCGATTTCGCCGCCGTGGGCCCGCACGATCCGGCGCGAGAGCATGAGCCCGAGGCCCGTTCCTTTCTGCTTCGTCGTGCGGTAGGGTTCGAAAAGGGCGGCGAGCGCCGAAGGGGCCATGCCGCCGCCCGTGTCGCGGAAGGAAACGGTCACGGTTTCGTCGTCGGCATCAAGGACGATGGCGAGCGCTCCGCCGTCCTTCATCGCCTCAAGGGCGTTTTTCGCGAGGTTGAAGAACACCTGTTCCATCTGGGCACGGTCGAGCGCGACGGGCGGAAGGGCGTTCGGCAGGTCGAGCGTCACGCGGATTCGGCGGTCCTCGATCTGGTTCTTGAGCGTGGCGAGCGTGTCGCGCAGGGGATCGGCAAGCGACCCCGGCACAAGGTTCGGCCGCACGGGGCGCATCGCCTCCAGAAAACCGCGGTTGATGTCGATGATGCGCTTGATTTCGTTTTGCGCGGTGGCGATGTCGTTCAAGAGCCGCGTGCGGCGCTCGCCCTCGCTCTCGCGGCGGAACTCGCGCCCCATCAGTTGAAGGGTGAGGGAGAGGGCGTTGAGGGGGTTGCCGATTTCGTGGGCGAGGCCGGAGGCGAGATCCTGGATGGCGCTCGTCCGCTCGCTCTCGCGCGCGTCCTCCGCCTGCGCGTGTTCGCGCGTGACATCGCGGATGATGACGACAACCGAATTGTCCGTCGGGAGCGAACCGAGCTCGAGAATGCGCGGCTCGGGATAGGCGAGCGCGATTTCGCAGGAGGCCTTGCGCGACCAGCCGTCGCCTTCGGAAGAGGGGTTGAGGAGATGGGGCCAGTCCCAGTCCGGCAACAGGGACGCAATCGGCTTGCCGCGCCCTTGCGAAAAAGGGCACGCAACGAGCTGTTCGGCTCGGCTGTTGGAATAAAGCAACGTTCCCTCGGCACTGATGACGAGCACGCCCTCGGAAAGCGCATTGAAGACCGACTCAAGAAAGCCGATCTCATTGGCGAGGGCTTCGAATTGGTGGCGGCGATCAGCCGCATCGAGCTTGTCGATGCGGTCCGCGACTTTCTTGAAAAACTTCTTCATGTGCGCCATTTAGTCTCATTGAAACGAATTGGCACAATTATAACATAGACCAAATAAAGAAGCAAGGTTTAATTTTTTTTGAACCATTGGCGAACTTTCGGCATTAACTGTTACGGAGGCAATTTGCAAGCGCACGGTTATGGACGTTTGGCAGACGATTCGATCAAACAAGGAAAATGGGGCGAAGCAGCTGGTGGCCGAGTTCGGCGACCGGCTGTTTGCTGCCGCCTTTTTGCTTTGCCATAACGATCATGGGGCGGAAGACCTCGTTTTTCGCACTTTTGCGCACGCCATCGAGAAAATTGCGCTCTACCGGCCCTCGGGGGATTTCTTTGGCTGGCTCTATACCATTCTCCTCAATTTCTGGCGGATGGAACTGCGGCGGAAGCATTTGGACATCGTCTATGTGGGTACGCCCGAGGATCTGCCGACGATGGAGGTGGAGATCGCCCCTGACGACGTGCGCCGCGTTTCGGACGAAGTCCTTCGTCAGGCGGTTTTCGCGCTGCCGCCCGGCATCAGAGATGTGGTGGTGATGAAATACTATCGCGAGATGTCCGTTGAGGGCATTGCCGCAACGCTGGCGGTGCCCGCTGGAACGGTGAAGTCACGGCTCTTTACGGCGCGAAAACTGCTTGCGGCATCGATTGGCAAGGCAAGAAAGGAGAGAGAAGATGACCGATGAGGAATTCGATTTGATTTTCGGCGATCGGCTGAAACGCTGTACGGCGGCGAAACATCTGCCGGACGATTTTTCAAGCCGCTTGCTAGCGGAAGTTCGGCGAAAGCAACACGTTCGCCGGCGGTGGGTGGTTCTCGTGGGCGTGATTCTCGCGGCGGTGGGGTTCGCATTGGGGGTCATGCCGCGCCCGAAGGCGGCCTCGGCCTGCGAGGCCGTTTTGACGGCGGGCACGACGGGAGGCGCGCCGTCGCAGGTTACCGGCTGGATGTTCCTCGGCTGTCTGCGGGAGTGTTTCCGCCGCACCAAGTCCGGCCGGCGGAAGGACGAGGACGAGCCCACCCCCTGATTTTTTAACCACAAACAACAAAAAAGAAAGATCAAATCCATGCTGACAAAAGTCATCGTCATCGTCGCCGTCTCCCTCGGTTCCGTCCTCGGCCTCTTCCTGATGGGGCATTGCCTGGGCAAGGCCACGCCGGAAAACGAAGCGAAGGAAAAACAGGAAGCATGAAGGGGAGGTGAAAAAGTCAAAGGGTGAAACTCGGGGGGCCACACCAGGCGCCAAGGACCGATTTTTTCGCTCTGTTCATGGCGAGGGGATTTTATGGTATAATGGAGGAATGAAAAATTTTAAACAAACCTGGTTGAAGCGTTGGGGAATCGCGATTGTCTTGGTTGGATTGTGCGGCGGATGGGGGCTTGCCGCCTCTGCGGACATCTTTTCCGAGGCGAAAGCGGCGGGGAAGGGGATGCTTGTCTACGCCTACGGGAGCGACTGGAGCGCGAGCGGGCGGGAGGTTTTGAAGGTGTTCCGTTCGCCCGCGTTCGTGCAGGCTCTCACCAACCGCTACGTGTTCGGCGTTCTCGATGATGCCGACCGGGTGACGGACGCGATCAAGCGGGCGAACGCATGGGCGAAACGGGGCGACCTCGGGAGTGTGCGCCTGCCGGCGCTCTTCGCGAGCGATGCCGAGGGCCGCGGCTTTCTCGCTCTCGAGAACCTGCCGATCACGACGACGGCCGCCGATCTGAAGCGCCGGATTCAGGCGGCGGAGGCCGTCCACGCGCGCGCCCTTTATTTGTGCGCGCAGGCGGGCGTCTGTGCAAACCCTCTCAGAGAGGCGGAATTCTATGGCGAGGCGCTCCACCTTTTCGCGCAGGGCGTGGGCGATGCGCGCGTGATCGAAGCGACGTGCCTTGGCGCTGTTTTCGCGAAACTCAAGAAAGTCGATCCGCTTGATCAGACGGGCTGGCAGCGCCGCTTCACGCTCGGCAACTGCACGTCTCTCATCAAGGAGTTGAACGCGCTTCGGGAGGCGGAGCGCTTCGACGAGGCGAAGGCCTTCCTCGCGCGCGAAACGGCAAAGCCGGCGGCCCACCTCACGCTCAACCAGAAGCAGGGCGTGAAACTCCTCGCCTACGCGCTCTACCGCCTCGATCTGGGGAAGAAGGCCGAGAACGTGAAGCTGCTCGACGAAGTGGCCGCGATGGGCGCTGACACCTTCTGGGGCAAAGCGGCGGTGGGGTTCCTCCTCCGCGAAGAGGCGCCCGAGGCGAAGAAGTATCTGAAGGCCGCGCCGAAGGCCGCAGTGCTGAAAGCCCGTTCCGCCGTGGACGGCGCGCGCGCGGCGGCCGCGTGGACGGCGCGCCTCAGGGCGGATTGCGCCGTCTTGGACAAGATTTCGGCGCACGATCTCACGCCCGCTCTGCCGCTATCGGTACGCACCTCCCTCGTGCGCGCGTTCATCCTTTCGGAAACGAGCACGAACGCGATTGCGCAAATCTGCCATCGCGCGGGCGGCCATGCGTTCCTCGAGCGGTTCTTCGCCGATCGCGAGTGGATGGAGGCGTTTGCCGGATCCGGGCATTTGCACTTCGGCGGCGGCGCGGCGCTTCAGAACCTGGAGACGTTCGTCTTCAATCTGCCGGAGGTGGAAAAAGATCCGCTTCTCCGCCGGGCCGCGACGGCCTTTTCGCTGAACTTCCCGGCGGCGGCGTCAAATCAGGTCAATACGGTGAAGACGCTTGCGATCTTCCGCGACCTCGCGCGCTCGGGCCGCCTTCACGACCGCGTGCAGCACCTTGACGTCTACGGCTGGCGCTATCTTCTCTTTCCCTGGGACCGTACGAAACCCGAAGACCTCCTCGCGCTCAACGCCTTTGCGAACTGCTCCTACGCGCGCCTCTTCAAGCAGGGCTGGCAGGTGCCGTATCGGCTGCGGAACTGTTTCGGCGAATCGGTGTTCAAGGCCGCCTATTACCAGCCCTGGGCGCATACCGATACGCGCTATACGGTGGCGACGGAAATCGGCGGCGTGTGCAACATGATTTCGTCCTTTGCCGTGACCCTCGGCCACGCGCACGGCCTCATGGCGGTCACGGCTGGGCAGCCCGCGCACTGCGCGTTCCTCGTGCGGCCGCAGAAGGGCGGGCCGAAACGGTGGGAAAAGCACTACAACATCAAGCCCTACACGCGCGGCAAGTGGTCCATCTTCATGAAGTGGGGCGGCTATCATAACATCCTCCTCGGCGAAGAACTCTACGAGGAAACGCCGCTTGAGGCGCGCGAATTTCCGCGGTGGTTCGCGGGGGCGCGGCGTACGGCGGCGCGCCTGGGCGGAAGGGAAACCTACCGCGACGAGGTGGGCGCCCTCTACCGGCATGCGATGGAAACGGTGCCGGGGCATCTCCATGCCGCGATGGACTGGGCGTGGTATCTCGAAGAGGTGGCGCCCCGGTCGGTCGAACGATGGTCGGCCCTGGGCGAGGCGGTGCTCAAGACGATGCCGAACAAGATTCCGGGCAACATCGAGCTTCTCAACAAGATGTTCGACGTCTTTGTACAGGCGGGAAAGCCCGAGTTGCGGCGCGCGTGGGTGAAACGCTTCCTGGAGGCGACGAAGGAAGAGGAAGGGCGCTATCCCGAGCCGCAGGATTTCGGCTATGTGCTCGACGTCTTCGATTCCGCGTTCCGTTCGTCCTCCCAGGAACTTTTCGATATCTACCTTGAGGCGCTTGAAACCCAGAAGACGAGCAAGGACTATTTTGCCCAGATTCTCCAGCGCGGCGTGAAACGCTACCTCGGGCGCGCGAAGTACGAAGAGCGCTTCTTCGCAGCCGTGGCCGCCGCCCTGGGGAGTACGGACGTGCGCGACGTCAAGCCGTGGCGCGCGCTCATTTCGCAGATGGAGGCGCGGGATAATCCAAGCGCCGTCCAGCGCCTCAGGGAGGCGATGGCGAAATTCTTCCCGCTCCCGGCGGCGCGCCCGGGCGCGGCGGCCTACCCGGAGGCCGATTTCGGCGGCAAGCTCGTTTCCGATCGTTCGCTCGTTCGGATGACGAAGGCGAGCCGCCACGATCAGAGCGAGCGCCACGGCGAGCTTCTGGACGCTTCGCCCCTCCGCGTTGCGAAGGCGGGGCCACCGGCCGTCGCCGCAATGGACGACGGCGACCTCTGGATCGGCCAGCGCCTCGGCGGCGACACGGAGATTGCGGGCGTGCGCGTGGTGGGGCCGAAGCTGCCCGCCCTCACCGTGGAGATTTCCGACGACGGCGAAACCTGGCAATCCCTCGGCGCAATGACGGTCACGGCGACGGAAGCCCGCCTCGATCTTTCGAAAACGCCGAAACGCGCGCGCTTCATCGTGGTGAAGCCGGTCGCCCCCAGCAAGCGTGCCACGTTCGCCCTCGAAAAATTCCTCGTCTACGGCAAACGCCTCTACTGACCGCCATCCGTTTCCCACGCGCCCGCGAGGCTCTAGGCGTGAACAAGAGGAAAGCGCGGTGAAGGACTCAGATGCCCCCGTTCGCATAGCCCAAGGGCGAAATGACCTGTTGTGTCTTTTTTAGGGTTATGCTATAATTTCCTATATGAAAAAATTTTTTATCTTCATTTCATGCGCGCTTGTCGCAGGCTTATCGGTGTTTTCTGCCGTGCCGAAGATCATCTTCGATACGGATATGTACACGGATTTTGACGATGTGGGGGCTCTTGCGGTGCTGCATACGCTTGCCGATGCGGGCGAGTGCGAGCTGATTGGCACGGTTGCTTCCACGCGCGGGTCGCAGGCCGTGGGAATGATCGAAATCATCAATGCCTTCTATGGCCGGGCGAATCTGCCCGTGGCGGAGCCGAAGGGAATCGGCGTGGGGCCGGAGAACGATCCGGGGGCGGTGAAGAACAAGTCCTATCGCATCTATGCGGACATGGTGAAGGCGAGCTCGGCGGTGAGGCACCATCCGGGCGTGGAGCCGGTGCCGGATGCGAACGAGGTCTACCGCAAGCTTCTCGCCGCGGCGCCGGATAAGAGCGTGACGATCGTTTCCGTGGGCTTCACGACGAATCTGCGCCGTCTGCTTGAAACGAAGGGCGATGCCGCCTCGCCGCTCGACGGGCGTGCGCTCGTCGCGAAAAAGGTGAATGCCTGGTACGCGATGGCGTGTCGTTTTCCGAACGGATTCGAATACAATTCGATGATGGACGGCGAATCCACCAAAATCGCCTTTGCCCAATGGCCCACGCCCATTTACGTCTTGGATTGCGTCTATGGCCGCGACGTGTACTGCGGCGTACCGGCGGCGCGCCTGGCCGACGAGGCGAACCCCGTAAGGAACGCCTTCAAGCGGGCGCTTCACGACTACGGGGAATCGAACCGCGGCCATGCGGCGTGGGATGAAATCACGGCCCTCGCGGCGGTGCGTGGCCGGGAGGCCTATTTCGGGGTGGAACGCGGCCGCTTCGACATCACGATGAAGAAGGGGCGTGGCTACAACACCTGGACGAAGGACGAGAAGGGGAACCACTACGTGCTCACGGTCAAGACCCCGAAGGCCGAAGTGGGCAAGATCGTTGACGAACTCATCGCCCGCGGCCCGCGCGCCAAGGGCAAATAAGGAGTCTGCCATGAAGAACACGACGACGATGATCCGTTCCGTTGCGGGCATCGGCCTCTTGTGGGCCTGCAGTTGCCTGGGCGATGCCGATATCACTCTTTCCGGCCCCTATACGACGGACGTCGACAAGAGCTGTCGTACCAATACGAAGATCATCTTGAACGGCGTCACGTTCACCAACTGCTCGCTCAAGTTGCGCAGCGCGAACGAGGCCTCGCCTGTTACCTATACGATCGAACTCGTGGACGGAACGCAGAACGTGTTCCAGATGCTCGACGACAACAAGGAGTGCATCAAGGCGACGAAAAAGACGAACCTCGTCATCACCGGCTCAGGCTCGCTCGAACTCCTCAGCGAGAAGCGCATTACGGATTCCGGCACGCGTTCGGGCGTTTTGGTGTGCAATAACCTCACGGTCGAGGGCGGCGACACCACGGTGACCTTCGACAACGACAAGAGCGACACCTCCTGCATCTTCCTCAAGGGCAACTACCTTCAGACGGGCGGCAAGATGAAGGTGGACATGAACAAGAAGAACTGCACGAACGAGTTCCACGGCGTGACCTTCGATTCGAAGAGCACCACGTTTCGGCTCGAAGGCGGCAAGTTCAATGCCGAAATCGCCGGCACGAAGTCGCGCGCGATCGACCTCAAGGGATCCTGCACGGCCACCTTTACGGACGGCGAAGTGAAGGCCGAATTCGAAGGCCCCGAGGGGCGTTTCGTGAGCGGCGGCAAGATCGTCTTCAATGGCGGCTCGTACACGTTCATGACGAACATCACTTCGAAGATGACCGCGGCCTACTATCCAACGACCCTGAGCGCGGTGAAGGCGGAGTCGTCGATCACCATCAACGGCGGCGACTTCGAAGCGGAGCTGCCGCTTGAAGGGAGCGAGATCTTCACGAACGATTCCACGGCGGGAACCGACATCACCATCACGGGCGGCACGTTCGACCTCGTGGCGGGCGACGACTGCGTGAGCGCGAACGGCAACATCTTCGTGCGCGGCGGCACGTTCCGCGGCGTTTCGGTGTTCGACGACGTGTTGGACGCGAACGCCGACATGACGATCAGCGGCGGCAGCCTGCGCGCCTACGCGACCGCGCCGCTCGCGCATGGCCTCGATGTGAACAAGGCGAAGAGGCTCACGATCAGCGGCGGCATCGTGGTGGCGACGGACGGCGTGGGCGCCGAGCGCATCGGCTCCGGCTCTACGGAAGTGGGGAAAACCACCTTCTTCCAGCCCACCTACTACGGCACGCTGCCGATTGCAGGCTATAGCGGAAAGTATCTCCTCCTCGAGGGTGTGACGAACAACGTGGCGTTCACGGTGAAGCCGCGCCTGCCCACGTTCCCGGCGGGGACGGAGTTCAACCTCCTCGTGAGCATCCCCGGGCGCACGGCGTCCGTGCCGGAGCCGAAGAGCGTGGCGGAAGCCTATGCGGATGCGAACAGCCGCACGCCGCTCGTCTTCGAGAAGAAGGCGAAGGTGACTGACCACACGATCGTCACGAAGGAGGGGGACGAACTGGAGATCCCGGCCTACTACGATGTCGACCCTGCGGAAGGGAAGACGAAGACGGTAACGCTCACGCTGAATGCGCTCGCGGCGCCGGAGTACGCCGATCTTGCGACGGACGGCATTGAAACGATTTCCTGCCTGGCGGACATGGTGAACGTAGGCGTGCGCACGCGCGCGGGCCTCAAGTATCAGCTCCTTTCGGCGACCGATCTCGCCACTCCCAGCCCCTGGCCGGCGGTTGGGGCCGTGGCGGACGGCGACGGCAAGGCGAAGGCGCTCGTGGCGCCGCGGGCCGGGAACAAGGCGTTTTTCAAAGTGAGGGTGAGCGACTGACGATGGCGGCGGCGGCGGACATTGTTTCGCGTTACGAGTCGAAATACATCATCCCGCGATCGCAGGTCGCGGGGATTCGCGAGTTCGTACGCCCGTTCTGCGAGCCCGACCCCAACACGCGCGGCGATCCGCCCGAATACATGATCACCACGCTCCAGCTTGAAACGCCGAACTACGCGCTCCACTACGCGAAGGAAGACGAGCTTGATGCGCGTTTCAAGATGCGGGTGCGGACCTACGGTGAAATCGGTTCGGCGCCGATCTTCGCCGAAATCAAGGCGAAGTTCGAGCGGACGATCGTGAAGGCCCGCGCCTCGGTTCCGTTCAGGGAATGGAACGAGGCTTTGGTCTACGGCACGCGCGTGCCGCCGATCTTCAAGAACAAGAAGCAGGAAATCGACTTTCTCAAGTTCCGCCGCGTGGTGTGGGAAACGGGGGCCCGCCCGGAGACGCTCGTGCGTTATATCCGCGAATCCTACATCGGCGTGGTGGATGACTACGTGCGCATCACCTTCGACCGCAAGCTCGAGTACCAGCGCACGGATTCCTGGACGGATTTTGGCCGCAGCGGCATTTGGCGGAGCATGGATTCCTGCACGGCGCAGGGGTTCGGCCTGCCGTACTCGGGGGTGGTGCTGGAGGTGAAAACCTACAACACCGTGCCCACCTGGGTGATTGAACTCGTGAAGCGCTTCGATTTGAAGCGCAGCGGCAACTGCAAGTATTCAACGGCCATCTGGCGGGAGGGGGCTTTCCTGGGCTACCCATCTACGAATGCCGCCCAGCAGGCGGTCCTTTCGGCCATTTGATGTGAACGGGGAGATGAAATCGTGAATCCGAATTCCAATGATTACCTTTCGATGTTCCTCGGTGGCGGCCAGGCGCTCTCGCCCGAGATGATTCTCGTCTCGATGGGGCTTGCGCTCCTCCTTTCGCTCGTCTCGGCGGTGCTCTACCAGTTCACGTTCCGCGGGTTCACCTATTCGCGTTCGTTCATCCAGTCGATGGTGCTCGGCTCGATCGTCACCTGCATGCTCATCATGGCCGTGGGGAACAACCTCGCGCGCGGGCTCGGCATTCTCGGTACGCTCACGATCATCCGTTTCCGTACGCCCATTCGCGATCCGCGCGATGCGGTGTTCCTTTTCGCCTGCCTTGGCGCGGGCATCGCCTGCGGCGCCGGGGCCTTCTTCGTGGCCGTGGCGGGTACGCTCTTTTTTGCGCTCACGGCGTTCCTTCTCCACGTTCTGCCGTTTGCGAGCCGCCGCGACTACGAGGGCATGTTGCGCTTCTCGATGAAGACGGGCGACAAGGAGGCCGAGGCGGCGCTCGAGTCGATCCTCGTCAGATACTGTAGTTCGTTCTGTGTTTTGGGCGTGTGCGACGCCGTGCAGGGCGAAGCGGCGGAATTCTCGTATCAGGTGCGGCTGCTCGATCCGTCCTATCGGAAGGATCTCGTGGCGGCGTTGAAGGACGCGGGGCATTTCGCCTCGCCGGTGTTGCTGCTCCAGCGGAGCACCGTTGAACTGTAAGCGGGGGCGAGAGGTCAGAGATGGAAAAATCTTACAATCGTCCGGCATTGAAGCGGCCGTTGCGCCAACGGTTTCGGGCCTTCGCGCGTTTCGTGTGCGGGCTCGTGATCCTGGCGGCGTCGGCAGGCGTATTGATGTGGCTTTTCGGGCGCGAGAGCGCGGTGAGCTTCCGCGGCATCGTCGATTCCGGCGCGGAGAACGTGGGGCCCGTGGAGGCGGCGCGCATCGTCTCGGTGGAGGTGGTGCCGGGGCAGCGGGTGAAGGCAGGCGATGTGCTTGTCAAGTTCGACCCGGCGGCGCGTCTCGCCGAAGAGGCGATGAACGAAGTGAAGATCCGCGAGGCCGAAGAGTCGTCGAAGCGCCTGCGGGAGAATCTGTGCGAGGCCGTGCGCCGGAGCCGCCAGATGGTGCGCGAGGCCTCTGTCGCCCTCGAGGAGCGCCGGATGGAACGCATGCGCGAAGAGGCGGAACTCGCGGGGCTCGATGCGGAAATCGCGCGCCTGAAGCCGCTCGTCGAGAAGAAGCTCGTGAGCGAACTCGAGCTCACCTCGCTCCGGCCGAAGGCGGATGCCCTCCGGCGTACGGTGGCCGGATACGAGCCGCTCTTGCAGGCGCTCTCCGAACGCCTGCAGCAGGCCGAGATCGATTTCAAGGAAGTGACGGCGGAACTCGCGGCCTATGATGCCGCGCCCACGCAGACGAATGCGACGCTGAGCGCGGCCCTGCGGCGCTACGAGGAAATCCAGCGCGCCGATACGTCCGTTTTGAAGGCGCTCGCCGATGGCGTCGTCTCGCAGGTGTTCCGGCGCTCGGGCGACATCGTGCCGGCGGGCGAGGCGATCGTGCGCCTCGCCTCTGCGCCCGATGCGCGTTTCGTCACGGGCATGTTGCCGGCGGAGTTCGTGGACGCGGTGCGCGTGGGCGACGAACTTCTCGTGAGCCGCCTCGTGGCGGGGCGCGGTGCGCCTGCGGCGGTGACGGGGCGCGTGGAGATGATCGACCCCGAAGTGCTCGACTTTTTCGATCCGATGAATCCTGCGCCGCGCATGCCGGCGCGCGGCCGGAAGATCAAGATTCGCCTGCGCGGCGATTCAACGGTGTTCATTCCGGGTGAATCGGTGTTCATCTCGCAGAAGAAGGCGGCAGCGCCATGAAGGGCCTTTCCCGGATGATGGTTGCTGCCGGCTGGGCGCTTGCGGCGATTGGCGGCAGAACGGCGGAAGAGCCGCTCGTCGCCTTGCTGGCTGCGGCGAGCGCCCCCACGAACGCCCCGCAGAGCGTCGCTCGGCCGCCGCAGTCCGCAGCGCTCGCGGCGATGCCGGCGGGTGGCTGGAGCTGGGATGAGCTCGCGAAGATGGCCGGTGCGCGTGTGGACGAGGCGAAGATCCTCACCATCCGCGCGGCGGCGAAACGCTCGGCCGTCGATGCCGATCTTGCGTGGAAGGATCCGCAGCTGCGCCTTGCGCATGCGTGGGAGGATAGCCGCGAGCGCTCCACGCGCGAGTCGCCGGCGAACGGCGACGGCGGCACCTACACGGCCGGCGTGCGCTTCTATGTGGCCAATCCCTTCATCAACCGTTACGTGCGCCGGGCGGGAGACGCGGAGGTGGAAGCCCTGGAGGCGCGGGCGAAGACGGCGCAGTATGCGGTCTATTGCGAGGTGAAATCGCTCTGCCTCGAAGAGGAGCGCCTGCGGCGCGAACAGCTGCGGCGGAAAGAGGCGGGTGAATTGTGGGAACGCATGCGGCTGTGCCTGGAGCGGCGGATGGCCGAAGGCATTGTCAAGTCGCCGCTTGACGTGATCCAGGCCGAGGTTGCGCGCGAGAAGGCGCGGGCGCAGGCGGAAGAGGCGTTTCTGGCGCGGCGGCAGGTGCGGCGGCAGCTTGCGTTCTATACGGGGCTCTCCGAACGAGGTCTTCAGATCCGCTACACGCCGCCGGAACCGCCGGGAACGAATGCGGCGTTTGCCGCCGTACTCGCCGAGACGGCGCTCGCGCGGCGGCCGGATCTCGTGGGGGCGCGGGCGGAACTTGTCGCCGCGCAGGCGAACGTGGGCGCGGCGAAGATGGCGCATCTGCCGTGGTTCGATTTCGTGGAAGGCACCTATTCGCACAATGCCTCCTCCGAACGCATCTGGAGCGGATCGACGACGCCGGTTCGTGGGCGCAAGCGCGGCTTTGAGGACGAGTGGCAGGTTCGCGTGGGCATCACGGTGCCGATCTTCACTTGGTTCGGCGATGCCGTGAAGGCGTCGCGGAGCTTGGAAGAGGCGCATAGCGTGCGCGTAGCGTCGCTCGCCGAATCCGTGCGGCATGAAATCGAAAGCGCGCTCGACGATTTCGGCGTTGCGGATCGTCGATTCGTGCGGCTCTCGGATACGGGGCGCGCCTTCGTGAAGCGCATGCAGGCGAGGCTCGACGAGTTTGCGGCGACGACGGCCGTGAAGCCGGACGACATCTGCCGCGCGCAATTGGAATTGCTCGACTATCGCAAGTTCAAGGACGAAGCCGAATACGAGTGGGTGTCGCGCATCCTCCTTCTTGAAACGGTATCGGGCGGGCCGCTTCCCTACGGGGCCGAGCTCAAGCCCGTGGCCGAGGGGAAGGTTGCGCCATGATGACGGGGCGTGGTGGGCTTCCGGAGCCCCAGCAATCCGGTCTTCTCGCGCCCCGCACCCCTCCCCTGCCACTGTATCGTCATTGGGCCGATGAAACCCGCACGCTTCGGACGGCTGAAGGCGCCGAAGTCCGTTTCCGCTTCCGGGTCGGCTCCAACGAATCCCGGGCCGCCGCTGAAGAAAAGGTGGAAGAATCGTTTCGAGCCGCCGAACGGTTCCTCCTTCTGGCGAACCCGACGGACGAAGACATCCGCGCTTTTCGTTCGGAGATCCGCCGCATCCGGGGAGACGAAACCGAAGGGGACGACTATCGACGGCCCATCTGCGAAGAAATCCTGCGGGAACTCGATCCCTGCAATGTCGTTACCCGCAATCACTATGGCGCGGAAGTCCTGAATTCAACGAGTGTCTGCTTCATTGACGTGGATTCCATCGCCTGGACGTTTCTCGACATTCTGCGAAACATCTTCGGTTCCTACGGCGTTGTGGAGAAGACCCTCGCCACGGCGGAAAAACTGGCGGCGAAACCGGAAAACGCTGAACTCGGATTCCGCGTCTATCGCACGGCGGCCGGCATGCGCGTGATCGTGACGGGGGAGGCCCTCGAACCGGGGAGCAAGCGCATGCACCGGCTGTTCGCCGCCTTTCACGCGGATTCCCGTTATGCCTGGCTCTGCGGTCTGCAGAAATGCTTTCGGGCGCGGCTCACGCCGAAACCGTTCCGTCTGCGCGCCCGCCATACGGAGAAGCTGGGCCGATTCCCCGCCTTCCCCTACGCGAACGAAATCGATCGGCAGGAGGCCGAGGCCTGGGTTGCCGATTATGGCGACCGCTCCGAGCGCTACGCCGTTTGCCGCTTTCTCAAATCCTTCGGCCGCCCAGCGGAAGATCCCGTCGTCTCCTTCCATGATGAAGCGACGCATGCCAACGTCCAGCGGCCCCTTGCCTGATTTCCTTTGATGTTCTCCGGATTTTGCGGTGGACTTGGGAGCGTGGATGTGCTAGACTTTCTACTGGTAGGCCTTTAGACGAAGTTGGGCCGTTCCAAGAAAGAAAGGAAACGAGTATGGCGGGACAGTTGAAGAAGCTTGTGGCGGGGATCGCGTTCGTGTGCGGTCTGGGCGCGTGGGCCGAGGTGGCGTTGCCGATGGGGTATCTGCCGCTCGAATACATCGAGTCGACGGGTACGCAGTACATCAATACGCGTTACAACCACCAGCAGAACGACAAGGTCGTGTGTGATGCGATCATTGCCGCGACAGGCCAGAGGGTGTGGTCTTGTCTCTTCGGTGCGATCTGGAACAATGCCGATAACGGGCTTGTGATGGAGGTGTCCAACAACGGTGCGGACAAGCCGTATCTGCGTTATAAGCGCGGCGGTCAGAATTCGCAGTTGGTCGTGCTTTCCAATTCGACGGCGGTGCGCGGCAAGCGTATTACGATCACTTGCCAGGGTAAAACCGCTTCGTGGACCGATGGTACGGACGGCGGTACGGGATCGACGTCGGCATTGACGGGGAACTCGCAGATTCCGATGTTGATCTTCAATGCGAACAAGGCGACGACGGCCAACGCCGTTTCCACCAGCGACAACTGGTGGACGAGTGCCAAGTTGTACGGCTTCCAGATCTTCGATGCGAACAATGTGGCGAAGCGCGACTTCGTGCCGTGTCGTACCGAACTTGGCGAGGCGGGCCTCTGGGATAAAGTCGAGGGCAAGTTCTACGGCAATAGCGGCACCGGCATCCTCCGTGGATCTGATGGTGCGGATGATATGTCGGTCGGCCGTGTTGACTATCTCGAGTCGACGGGGGTGGCCGGTAAACAGTACGTCAATACCCGCTACAACCATAAGGGCGGCGACAAGATCGAATGCGATGTGAACATCTCGACGGGCAACCAGAACGTCTTTTCATGCCTTTTCGGCGCGATGTGGAACAACAATACCGACGGTTACGCGATCCAGGTCTCGAATGGCAAGGCGACAACGCAGTACCTCAAATATTTTCGCGATAGTGCGAATGTCGTTCTCGGCAATTCGACGGCTCTGCGCGGTAAGCGCATCGCCATCACCTGCGAAGGCAAGACGGCGACCTGGAACGACGGCACGACGAGCGGCTCGGGTACGCTCTCGTCCGCCTCGCACGACTCGCAGATTCCGATGCTGATTTTCAATCAGAACTACGCGACCACGGCGGGCGGCGTGAAAATCCACGACAACTGGTGGACGGCGGCCAAGCTCTACCGTTTCGACATCATCTCTTCAAACGGTATGCCGCAGCGCAAGATGGTACCGTGGCGTAAGGCGGATGGCACGGTGCTGCTCTACGACCACGTGACGAAGGATTTCTATGCGAATGCGGGTTCGGGGGCGGCTTTCGGCTATGCGGCGGGGCCGACCTGCTACTACACGGTGAACGACGACTGTTCGGCGCTGGAACTGCGCAAGGGTGCAGTTGACGACGTTGGGATTTTCGGCCTCTATTCGACGATCGAAAAGACAGGCCCATTCCTCGTCAATGCGGCGGCGGCGACAAATTTTCCCGCACTGTGTCTCACACAGGGGCGCCTCTCCTTTGCGGATACGGAGGCGAAGACGGTCGCCGTCGCGGGGACGCTGACGCTGAAGGGCGGCGCGAGTGTTGAATTGGATGTGACGCCCGAGGGGGCGGACTGCCTGGCGGTCACCGCGGTAGTACTTGACGCTTCGGCGACGGAGGCAAATCCGATGATCATTGCCGTGCAGGCGACGGGCGTGGTGGGGCTTACGGACGATGTGCCCGTCATTACGGGCGGGGCGTTCGTCGAGGCCGATGCGGCGAAATTCAAAGTGCAGGACGGTTTTCCGGCCACCATTGCCGTGGTGGGTGGCGACCTCGTGCTGCGTCCGCTCGAAGCGACGGCGGCAGAATGGTCTGGCGCTGCCGGCGATGGTCTGTGGAGCACGACCGGAAACTGGGTGGGTTCGGTACTGCCGATGGTCGGTGCGCCGATTACGTTCCCCACGGCAGCCGGTGGTACGATTGTTGACGATCTGCCGAATTCTGCGGCGCAGTCGCTTGTCTTCCCTGCGGCGGCCGGTGCCTTTTCTTTTACGGGCGCTCAAACGCTGACGGTGCAGACGACGCTGACGAATGCCTCGGCGGTGGTGCAGACGTTCCGTTTGCCGATGGTGCTCGGTACGGCCGGATTGCCGTTTACGATCCATGCGGAAGGAGACCTGGCGTTTACGAACGAAACGAAGACGGCGCTTTCGGAGACCTTCGTGAAGACGGGGCCGGGTCTGTTGACAATCAACGACGACACCTTCGCGGCGGCTTCGACGGTGCGTGTGGAGGCCGGTACGCTCAAATTCGTCAACACGGGCAAGACGACGACGGCCGGCACGGCGGGCGAGATCCGCATTGCGAACGGCGCGTGTCTTGACGTGAATCTCAATGCGGGGAACGCCGCGAACTTGGCGAAAACGGAAGTGACACACGGAAAGACGGTGTATGTGGAGGGAACGGGCCCGGACAATCTTGGCGCCATCGTCAATTCTTGGACGAATTCTGCTTGGGGGTGTACCTTCGGCCGTCTCGTTCTCACGGGTGACGCGCTGGTGGGCGGCGCGGGGAATCTCTCGGTTCGGCCACTCCCGAATTCGCGAATTCCCGGCTCGGTGCTTGAGGGGCCGGGCACGCTTCGGGTCAGGGGACCCGCTCAATTTGCTCTCCACACGGTTGTGTGCGCGGTGGGTGGTCTTGTTGCCGAACCGGGAGCGTATGTTCAGTTTGAAGGCCCCGCCACAGGTACGGTGACGAACGGCCTCGTCCTTGCCGATGGTTCGTATGTGCGCCTTCTTTCAGGGCCCTCGTTTGCGGCGGGGATTCCGATTATGGTTCCAGAGGGGGCGGCAGCGCGCGTGGAAGCATACAACGGTGCAGCCGTTCTCAATGGTGCGCTTCATGTGGATGGTACGTTGGATGCGACGAATGGCCTGGCCAATTCGAGTATGAAGCTCGCAGGTACGCTGTCCGGCAAGGGGACGATCCTGGGCTCGAGTCTCGTCTTCTCGGGCGCGAACACGCGCTGGGAAATGAAGGCGGATGATACGGGTTGGACGGAGAAGGTGGATGTCTCGGCGCAGACGAATCAGAATTTCCTCGTTGAACTTCGAAACATCGACGTGACCTATACTGGCACGACGGCCGCGCCGAAAACGTTCGTGATCGGCCCGGCGGGCAACCTGACGTCGATCCTTGCGGCGGCGAACATTACGCTTACAGTTGTGGATGGTGATGGGGCGGCGGTACCGAACTGCTGGCTCGGCATCAATGGCGCGCACGACCTCGAACTTCACATTGCCGATGCGAATGTCGTGTTGGAGGCGGCATGGACGGGACTCGGACGCGCGGGCGATCCGACGGATCCGGCGAATTGGACCTGTAGTAACTCGGAAGGCGTCCAGACAGGGGAGCTGCCGATGATCGCCACCCATGTGACGATTGCGGGTTCGCCCGTGTTTGCTTGTACGGCGGAGAATCCGCTTGCGTGTGCGTCGATCACGTTCGACAATGTCCGCCTCTCGGCGGATGCTGACTGGTCGGGTCTCGACCTTTCGCGGGTGACGGCGGGGAGTTTCATCGATCTTCAGGGGCATGACCTTGCGCTTTCATTCGCGGCGAACAGCACCTATGCGGTTACAATCACGGATACGAGTTCCGTCGGGCAGGGTGGTACGCTGCGGCTCGTCGTCCCCGAGAGCGTGACGGCGCTGAATGGCCATGTGAAGATCACGGGGGCGGCGGGCTTCGCGAAAGACGGTGCAGGTACCTATATCGCCGGCGTCGCCAATCCCGGTTATTGGGGTGAAACGGAAATCTGCGCAGGTACGTTCCGATGTGGGGCGAACGGCCTTTGCCTCGGTGGCGAAGGATCCCGTTGCACGGTTCGTACAGGCGCAACGCTCGACTTCGATGGCTACGGCAACCAATATTACCATCCCCTCGTGTTGGATGGCGGCACGCTGCTCAGTACAACGGCGCGTAGCCAGCATGGGTATGCCTGGTTCAGCGATGTCACCTTGACGGCAGATTCCTATATCCGCGGTTCGGGCTTTGGGTTCGTTGGCTTGGGTGGCGCTGCGTCCACATTGGAAATGAACGGGCATCGTTTGCAGATCGATGTGGATTCGAGCAAATACTTCTACTTCGGCAACCTTACCGTGACGGGGGGAGGTACGATTCTCGGGAATTCGGGCGGGTGGTTTATTTTGGGCGGTTCGGAAAGCGGCGACTCGCGTTACGTACATGCCCCCACAACGCGCCTTGAAATGCGCGGGGCGGCGATTCGCGACCGGTCGATAACGAAGGGACCGGTGACGTTCCTCGACTACATCAGCGACTACACGGACGGTTGCGACATGAATGGCGAGAACGGCTGGATCGCCGTGACGGGGCACTTCCGCCCGGGCGTGGAATGGCACAACACGCAGCTTGCTGCCGGGGCGACGATTGACCTCTCGAATCAGACGAACGCCTGGAATACCCTGTGCTTCTTTGAACGGTCGAACGTGACGGGGCATGTGGCCTTTGCTTCGGGCGAATACAAGGTGGATCTCGGCGAGCGGCAGGTGAAGTCGGGTACGCCCGTCATCCTGTGGAAAGACGAACCGCCGGTCAATGCGAAAGACCTGTCGTTCAAGCTCCTTGGCGGAGACCGCGCGGAACTCGTCCGGCGCCCGGGTGGCGTCTACCTCCTCCGTGGGCTGATGTTCATCCTGCGGTGATTGAGAGCGCGGTGTGCGGGCGATGATGAGCAGGGCCTGTTTTTTCGCGGCTTTCTGTGTTGCAACCGTGCTGGTGAGGGCGGCGGACTATGGCGACGCCCTGGCGCAGCGGGTGTTGCCGGCCAATACGATGCGTGCCGCGTATGATGTGGCGATGGCGGCGGTCGATGCGGCCGACCGGGCGGCCGATGCGGCGTGGGGAGGCCTCGCTTCGTTAGACGCCTATAGGACGTATGCCGCCCGGCTTCGCACGGCGTTCATCGACGCGATCGGCGGACTCGACCTGCCGCGTACACCGCTCCGCGCGCAGGTGACGGGGACTGTTCAGCGGGAGGGCTATTCGATCGAGAAGGTACTCTTTGAGAGCCGCCCGGGCGTGTATGTGACGGGACTCCTTTTCCTGCCCGATCCGATGCGTTTCGCCGCGCCGTATCCCGCTTACATTGTCCCTTGCGGACATGACAACGACGGAAAGGGCGCCGCTGCCTATCAGCGTGGCGGCGTGCAGGGCGCTCTCGCCGGGTTCGCCGCGTTCGTCTACGACCCCTTTTCGCAGGGGGAGCGCGAGCAGGTGCCGGGTGGCCTCTGCTGTGCGCCGCACAATCGCTATGGCGCATTGGCGGAACTCCTCGGGCAGAGTACCGCGCGCCAGCGGATCTGGGACGGTATCCGCGCACTCGACTATCTTGATACGCGTTCCGACATCCGCCACGACGGCTATGGGTGCATGGGCAACTCGGGGGGCGGCACGGAGACGGCGCTGCTGGAAACGGTCGAGCCGCGGATCGTGGCGGCATGTCCCTCATGCTTCATCTCGACGCTGCGCGATGTGTATGCGGCGAATGGACCGCAGGATGCCGAACAGCAGGTTTTCGGCGAACTTGCGTTTGGTTTCAACCACGCGGGCCATGTGCTCGCCGGCGGAAACGCGGTGCGCATCCACTGCAATTTCGATGACTTCTTTCCCTATGCGGGCGCGTGTTCGACGATGGCGGTGGTGACGAATGCGGCGCAGGCGTGTGGACTCGACGTGACACGCTATGGCATGACGGATGTGGCAGGCCCGCACGGATGGTACGAGTCGGCGCGCACGTCGTCCGTTCAATGGATGCGGCGCTGGCTCGGGGGCGACCTTTCGGCGTTGCCGATCGACGTCATGGCCTGCCGTGCGCTGGACAACGGATTTTCGCTCAATGCAGTCGATTGTGGCCTCACGGGTACGATACGATATGTGACGCCCAATGGGCGGGTGAGGGATCTTGCGGGGTTCCGTAGCGTTTTTGACCTGCTGAAAGACGATCTCGCGGCGGCGGTGGCGGCGCGCCCTGTGCGCTCGACGACGGCGCTTGGTCGCGTCGCGGCTCGGCGTGCCGGCATTCGCGATCTCGACGCAATAGGCGCGACGGTACGATTGGTGGGCGAGCAGGCGTTGACGGATGGTGTACGCGTGCGACGTGAGATCTTCTCGTTCGCGGATGGTTTCCCGGTACCGCTTGTCACGTTCTTCCCGGCGGGAACGCCGACGGGCCTCATCCTCGTCACCGATACGCGGGCGCGGACCATCCACACCGGCCGGGTGGCGGAGGCTTTGGCGGCGGGGCGGGCGATCGCCCTTGTCGATCTGGCGGCAGGCGGCGAGACGGGTACGCTGAAACATGCGTTCTATGGCAATTCGAATGCGGATGAAGAGGTGGCGGTGATGCTTTACACGCTCGGGCGTTCCCTTGTCGGCGTGCGTGCGGAAGAGACGATCGCCGTGGCGGCGCATCTCGTGGAATCGACGGGGCTTCGTCCGGTTGTGGTGGCGCATAATCGTTCCGTGATTCCCGTGGCGCATGCGGCGCTCGTGCGGCGCGATCTTTTTGAGGGAATCGAACAGGTGAGTGCGCCGAACAGTTGGGCGGAGTCCATTCAGACGAGCGAGTCGATTCCGATGGCGAATGTTGTGCATGGTGCGTTGCTTGACTACGATTGGACCGATCTTGTGGCGGCTTTTCAAACAGCGCCGGCGGGGACGGTGTCGGTGACGAGTGTCGAGAAAGGAGCTGACTTCGCTTCGGCCGCGATTACCGTATCCGTGGCGATGCGCGAATGGGGAATGGCCCCGGGCGGCGCGCAGCTGATCGTTGCACTCGCGCCGGCGGCGGAGACGAGCGCGGCCGTAACGCGCACATTCGAGTTGCACCAGACGGATGAGGCGCAAACGGTGACGGTCGATTTCGCCGGGTTGGAGGCGGGGGTGCGGTACCGGGTGACGGCAACGCTCGTGCGAGACGATTGGCGTACCGAGGCCCTGCGCGAATTCGTAGCGGCACGTGAGACGGCCTGGTTCAGCGAAGATGCCGAGTCTGCCGCAGAAAATCCGCAGTGGCAAGGCGGGGTTTATACGCCGCCGCCCACGGGGGCGGTTCAATGCGAGAGCAATCTCGCGGCAACGTTTGTGGCGGGATATGCCGACGTCGCATCGATTCCCGCACCGGAGGGCCGGGCCGCCGTGGCGACGATTCTCGCGGATGACGGGCGGGCGGAGTTCGCTATCTGGACGGGGGGTGCCTGGCAGGCGACGGGTGTACGTGTTGCGAATGAAACGCCCGGTGAGTTGCTGTTCTTCCTTGACCGTACGGCACAAACGCTCACGTATCGCATTCGCACGGCGGCGGGGGTGCAGGTGCTTGGCGAAGTGACGCTCGCGGATGAAGCGGCGCGTCCTGTCGGGGCGTTTGTATTGGCGGGGGATTGGGGGTGGACGGCCTTTGACGGCTTTGCGCTTGACATCAATCGCATTCGCGACGCGGCGGGGAACGAATGGCGTGACCTTGCGGCGGCGCTTGCGGCGGGGGCACCAGGCCCGCTAGAGCCGCTCTGGCGTACGGAAGGGGTGTTGCCGACGGAACGGCTGGGCGTTCTGACGGTACGCGATCAGAACGGCTGGCTGGGATTTTCTTCGATTGGGGCGCGGGTCTTGGCGTGTGAGACGACCAACGGTGTGATGACCTGCTGGTATGGTGCGGTGTCGTCGGCGGAGGTTGCGACAAGCCGGTATGTGAAGTCGTCGTGTGAATTGGGGCTCGCGCGGCTGATGACCGATGCAACGCATATCGGCCTTCGGGATTTTATTCGGGAAGATGCCGATGTGGCGTTCAGCGTGTGGATCGACGGAGCGCCGGTGGATAATCCGGCGATCGCCAGATTCGTCCAAACGCGTACGGCGCTCTCAACAGGAGCATGGCAGAATGCCGTTTCCGCTGCCACTGATTTCCGCTACGGCCGTGTGATTGTCGTAGCCGATCCCACGCAGACAAACGCCTTCTACCGAATCGCCATTCCGCCCGAACGCTGAATCGTGCGTACATGAAATCTTCATAGGGACTGTCCCCGTGAAGATTGTTTCAATGATGGCATAAATCTTGTTGAGACGGCGTTTCTTTGAAGTTATGTTGCCGGATGTTATTGACATGCGGTGCTTGGCGTGGTATCATATACGGCGTTTGATCTTAAGGTGGGCGGTTCGCCGCATCTGTGTGATGAGAGCGAGTTGTGTCAATTGAAAAATCAGGAGGACAGAAAGATGAGAGGAGTGCAAGGGCTCATGTCAAAGGTTTGTCTACATTGCTTGTTTCTGCTTGTGAAAAGAGCTGTGGTGGTAATGGCGCTGGGAGTGGCAACGACGGCTTCGGCGGCATTGGTTGTTCTTGATGCCGACCGAGACTGCCTGGGGCAGGGGGCGGCGGCGTTTGGCAGCACGGATGTCGTTGATTTGGCCGGCCACACTCTTGCCGTCGACGGAACGGCATTCAACGGTGTGGTGTTTACCGATAGTTCATCAGGTCCTTTGGGCGAGTTGCATGTTTCGGTTGAGGCGAACCAATCGTTGGCAGTGGGTTCGCATACGCTTTCCGGTAATCTTAAACTCGTCAAAACCGGTTCTGGGCGGTTGTTCATTCCGCCGATGGAAATCAAAACGGAATGTCTTCAAGGTGAGTTGACCATTGGTTCCAGGTCGCCTATTCATCGGTGGAGCTTCACGGGCGGCTCGCTCGCCGATTCTGTCGGCGGTTCCACGGCGGTGCTGGTGGGCGGCAAAAGCGGGGAGGTGACTTTGGCGGATAACGCCGTAACCTTCCCCGGCGGTGACAATGGAGAGTGCTACCTTGACATGGGCGCGGATATGATTCCTTCCTTCGGGGCGGTGACCATTGAAGTTTGGGGCACGCAGAATCAAGCGAAGGATTGGTCGCGTATTTGGAACGTTGGCACAGGTGGAGGGGACTTCTTGACGATGGGCTGGACGTACGGCGGTAATGTCAACGACGATTTTGTTCAGTTGAAGGAGAACTCTTCTGACCTTGTTTGGGCGAGAAACACATTAGCCCCCTATACGGTAGGTACGCATTTTCACATTTCGATGAAGATCATTCCACGAGCAGATGGTAAAACCGATTTCTTCTGGGCCAAGCGGGATGCCACGACCGGGAGAATCCTGAAGGCTGGGAGTTCGGTATCCAGAACTGTCTGGTCTACAGCCAAATATGCCGGGGCCCATTTCTGGATCAACCATGGATTTGAAAACAGTGACGCTGCCGCCACTTACGATGAGGTTCGAGTTTGGAATTATGCCTTGAGCGATCAGGAACTCGCAGACAATGCCAAGGCGGGGCCGGATACGATCCCCGAGCGAGGGGGCTCGATGGCCGAGGTGCCCGAGGTCATTCACCGGTGGAGTTTCACGGGGGGATCGCTCATCGACTCTGTCGGCGGTTCCACTGCGGTGTTGGCCGGTAGCAAAAGCGGAGAGGTGATTTTTGCGAATAATGCCGTGACCTTCCCCGGAGGTGGCAACGGAGAGTGTTCCCTCGACCTCGGGGCGGACATGCTTCCCGCGTCGGGTGATGTGACCATCGAAATCTGGGGTACGCAGAATCAAGTGAAGGACTGGTCGCGCATTTGGTGTATTGGCACGGACGGCGTCAACTTCTTGTCCATGGCCTGGTCGAATGGAGGTAAAGTCGCCAGCGATTTCGTCCAGTTGAAGGAGAACAATTCCGACCATTTCTTCACGACGGGAACCCTGGCACCCTATACAGAGGGAACGCAATTCCATATCTCGATGAAAATCTGTGCAGGTACGGACGGTAAGACCGATTTCTTCTGGGCCAAGCGGGATGCCACGACCGGCCAGATTCTGAAGTCGGGAAGTGGCGTGACCAAGAGCGCCTGGAGTTTGGCGAATTTCGCGGGTCGCCATTTCTGGCTCAACCACGGATTCGAGAACAGCGATGCTGCCGCCACCTATGACGAAGTGCGTATCTGGAAGGGGGCCGTGTCTGATCGTCAACTCACGTTGAACGCCCAGACAGGACCGGACGAATTCCCCGAATACGTGGCTGACACGCCGGAGATGGTTCATCGCTGGAGTTTCACGAATGGTTCTCTCGCCGATTCGGTGGGGAATTCCACTGCGGTACAGGTCGGAGAAGGTGAGGCGGTTTTCGAAAACGACGCCATTACGTTCCCGGGTGGTGGTAATGGATACAGCTATCTGGATCTGGGGGCTGATGTCATTCCCGCGTCGGGCGAGGTGACGATTGAAGTCTGGGGTACGCAAAATCAAGTGAAGGACTGGTCGCGCATTTGGAATATTGGCACGGACGGTGGCAATTTCCTGTCCATGGCTTGGTCGAACGGTGGCAATGTCAATAACGATTTCGTTCAGTTGAAGGAGAACTCTTCCGACCACTTTTTCTCGACAGGTACGTTGGCCCCCTACACGGTGGGGACGAAGTTCCATGTCTCGATGAAGATCATCCCTCGGAGTGATGGCAAAACCGATTTTGTCTGGGCGAGGCGCGATACCGTCACGGGGGCGGTCATCAGGTCTGGAGGCGGGGTGACCAAGAGCGCTTGGACGACGGCGAAATATGCCGGGGCCCATTTCTGGATCAATCACGGATTTGAAAACAGCGATGCTGCCGCTACCTATGACGAAGTGCGAATCTGGCGGGGGGCGTTGTCGGAAAACCAGCTCACTTGGAACGCCCGGCTGGGGCCGGACACAATTGCGGTTGCGCCGGCGGACAACGAGGGCGTGTGTGGAACGGTGGATGTCGCTTCCGGGGCGACGTTGTCCGTTCCTGTTAACACGAAGAGCGCGTGCGCACGGCTCCTCGGTGCCGGTACGTTGGCGGCACAGTCCGAGCTCGAGGTCGAGCAGGAACTCGACATCGCCGGCAATGCGTTCGGGGCCTTCACGGTGGACGGCATTTTGAGGGTGAAAGGGGACTGGATCCTCAGTTGCGGAGCGGCGGGTGCTTCGGACCGGATCGTCGGCACGGGTACGCTTGATCTGTCGGAGGCCAATCTGGTGCCGCGTTTCGCCGGTGATGCCGCCGGTCCGTATCTGGTGGCAGAGGGCATGACGCTCGTCGGGTATCAGGATATGGTGCTGCCGCCCAAATACCAGTTGGAAGTGGTCGGTAACAAACTCTATTTCAAGCGAATCGGTTTGATCATCTTCGTGCGGTGATCTTGCGCGAGAACGATGCGGGGAACTGCCCCGTATGGGTGCGAGAAAGAATTTACAAATCATAAATGGGAGAAGAGTGAAATGAAGCGTCTGGCATTTGCCTTGCTGTTGTTGTCGGCATCTGTTTGGGCTGAACCGGTGAAAGTGGGAAATCCTGGATTCCCGTACAGTGTACCAGGATCGTTCCTTTCGGTCTGCAGGCAGGAGAAGGGCAAGTATCATTTCAATACATTCCCCGGATTGTGGATCCGTAACGTGAGCACCTGTTGGCGCGACAATTTCTGCCGGCTCGTGCCGTCGGTGGGGGGCAAGGATCTCGTCGTTTCGAACTGTGTGATGCGCGAGGGCTGGTTGGAGGCGAACACCGAGAGGGGAACGATCGAGTTCGCGTTTTTGCGGCCCGATGTGATCCTCGTGCGCTCGAAGTCGCCGGACATACAGATTCGCTTCGAGTACCAGTTCCCGCGCCAGAAGTATCATTTCCCTGCGACGTTCGGACGGGTCGTCGACTACATGCATTTCAATGCGGACCGCATCCTGATGGACACGCGCACGGGCGTGCGCGATCCGGACAACGGCAACACCGTGCGGGTACATCCTTCGAAGGATGGCATCGAGGTGGCGATTCTCGACATCCATACGAGCGACTGGAACGGCGTTGAGGTGAAGGGCGCCTTCGAGGAGGCGGTCAAGACCCAGAAGGCGAGCTTCGATAGGATGTACGCTTCGCTGCCATCCGTGCCGAAGGCGTTCGAATGGGCGCGGCATGAGGCGGCGATCCTGTTCTGGACGACCATCGTGGGGCCACGCGGCCTGTTCAAGCGCCCGACGATGTTGATGAGCAACAACTGGATGAACAAGACCTGGAGCTGGGACCATGCGATCAATTCGCTTAGTCTCGGGTATCGCGACCAAGACGCCGCCTGGGAGCAGTTCTGCTGCATGTTCGACTTCATGTCCGCCGACGGCATGATGCCCGACATGGTTTCGGACGAGGAAATCTATTGGCTCGCCGTCAAGCCGCCCGTACATGGCTGGGTGTTTTCGAAGTTGCGTCAGATGAAAGAGTTCCCGCCGGAACGTTTGGCCATCGCGTACAATCTCATCGGCAAGTGGACAAACTGGTGGCTTACCCGCCGCGACTTCGACCACAACGGCCTCTGCGAATACCTCGACGGCTGCGATTCGGGCTGGGACAACTCCACCGCGATCTGCCACAACCGCCCGCCGCTCGAAACGCCCGACCTGCAGGCGTTTCTCATTCTCCAGATGGAATGTCTTGCCGACCTCGCGAAGACGCTGGGCAAGGTGGATGAGGCGGCACAGTGGACCGAACGTTCGAAAAAGATGCTCGATGTGCTCGTGAAGGTACTCTTCGACGGGGACGGTGCGCCGCGGGTGCGTCGGTTGCGCGATAATGGGTTCGACGACAAGTCGCTGTCGCTCGTGACGCGCCTTCCGATCATCCTCGGCAAGCGTCTGCCGGAGAAGTGCCGCGCGCGGATGATTGCGGATATCAAGGAGAAGGGTTTCATCACCGCGTGGGGCCTCGCCTCGGAATCCACGAAGAGCAAGTTCTACCATCCGGACGGCTACTGGCAGGGGCCGATCTGGGGGCCCTCCACGCTGATTGCGGTCGAAGGCCTGCGCGCTTGCGGCGAAAACGCACTTGCGGACGAAATCGCGCTCAAGTTCTGCAAGCTGATCATGAAGTCGGGCTTCTCCGAGAACTTCGACGCGAAGACGGGTGGCGCCCTCCGCGATCCCGCCTACACCTGGACCGCCTCCGCATTCCTCGTGCTCGCGCACGAGCTGGAAAAGCGCCAGGCCCAATAGGGTGCGATTTCCCTAATGTGGAATTCGAGGGGACTGTCCCCACGTGGTTTAGAGGAGTCAAAAAACATGAAAAAGGTTCTGATGATGTTGCTGGCCGTGGCGAACGTGGCGGCGTTCGCCGCGGAGAAGGCCCCGGCGAAGCGCGTGCTGTTTATCGGCAACAGCTACACTTTCTTCAACAACCTGCCGGACACCGTGGCGGCGCTGGGGGCGCGCGATGGCGAAAAGTGGCAGGTGGGGCGCTACCTGCGTGGCGGCGCGACTTTCGGCACGCACTGGTGTGACAATACCGGCCAGGCCGAGAATCGCGGCGTAAACGGGATGAAGTACGATCCAAAGCGCAAGGGCGCACTCGACCAGCTGCTGAAACAACCCTGGGACGTCGTAGTGATGCAGGCGAACAGCCAGGAGGCGTTCTTCGCCCCGGAGGAATTCCAGGCGAACGGCCAGAAGCTGATCGAAAAGGTCAAGGCGGCGGGCGTGAAGCGTGTACTCCTCTACCAGACTTGGGCGCGTCAGCACATTCCATCCCAGCAGCCGGGGCTGTCGGCCGCCTACGCGAAGTTGGCGAAGGCGACTGGCGCGGAGGTCGTGCCCGTGGGCGAGGCCTGGGCGGCGGCGTTCAAGGCGAAACCCGGACTGAAACTGCACAATCCCGACAAGTCGCACCCGAACGATCGCGGTTCGTACCTGGCGGCGTGCCTGTTCTATCGGGCGCTCGCCGGCAAATCCGCCAAGGGGTTGCCCTTCGACCTGCCGACGGTCAAATGGCCGAGCAAGGGCAAGGCCCGCGCGTGCTATCGGCTCGATGCGGACACGGCGGACTTCCTGCAGCAGATCGCCGATCGCTTCGAGACGGCCAAGTAGGTCGGGGCATGAACACAAGTCGCGTTCCCGTGCGGCCCCTTCAAAGCTAGTTCCTTCCGCGCGTCTTCGCGGCACGCAGCAAGTGGCCGTTCAACGCCTTTGGAGCTCATTCCGAACTAAAATCAAACTTCCCGCCGCCCGAACAGCCCGCCCTGGAAAAACACCCTGGGTGAATTCACGCCGACCGTCGTCGTCGCAGCCAGCCGAGGAGCCGCCGCGGCGTCCGCTCCGTGCGCGCCGCCGCGGGGACCGCGAGCGCGGGCACGCCGCCGGGGTCGAGCCGCAGCGCGAGCGCCGCCTCCAGCGCGACGACCGTCCCTGCGCCCTCCGCGAGGATCTCCGCCGCCCGCGCGCGCGCTGCCAGCTCTCGCTCGGGCGCGGGGTGCGGCCGATCGAACGGCCCGTGCGGGTGGCCTCGCGCCAGAAGGCGCGGCGGTACTCCTCGGAGTCGAGGCCGAGCACGTCCTCCGTGAACCAGTCGAGGAAGGGCTTCCCGCCCGGGGCGGACGGTTCAGCCGGGGCGAGCGCGTGGCCGGCGGCGACGAGGCGTTTTCTGATCTTTCGGTTCATTGGGTATGAGCATAGCAAAGCGGGCGGGGCGGTTCAAGCAGAAAGTTTGATTTTAATTCGGAACGCAAAGACGAGCTAGGGGAAATGAGGCGGAATCTGCCTTGCGAGCAGATTTCACAGTCGAATTGACCTTGACGACGGGCGGGAGAAAAACTTCAGCAAGCGGTGCGAATGCCCCCCCCCCCCGTTCGCTGACCGACTCACGCCCGATGTGCTCATTGATGCTTGACTGTTCCATTCGTGTTGTGTTAGAATAGCAAGCACTTTGGGATGAGTTTCGGTAGGGACGCGCGCTCCGCGTGTCCGCTTTGAAAGTTTTTTGCAATTGCTTCATAAGAAAGGTCGCGTTATGGCAAACGTCATTCGTTTGGAAAAGTTGGAGGGCGCTCGGAAGGGCGCGCTGACAAGGTGCGAATCTTGGTTCTGCGTGAAACGTTTCGCGGTGGCGCTCGTCGTCGCCGCGATCGGATGGACGGTTTCGGCGGACCAGAGGCGGCCGATGGCGATCCATTTCATGCTTGACGGCCTCAGGGCCGACGCGGTGGAGAGCGGGCAGATGCCCAACCTTGCGAAACTGCGTGCGGGCGCGTGGCAGCCGGGCTATGCCGCCGCGTGGACGCTCTTCGCCCGCACGGTACCGGAGTCGACGGTGTCGGCGCCGAACCACGTGTCGATCGCGACGGGCGTTACGGTGGCGAAACACGGAGTCAAAGACAACGGCCAGACGGTGAGCGGCAATTTCTCGGCCTATCCCACCTGGCTCGCGCGCGTCGTGGGGGCGAATCCGAGCCGGCATGCGCTCTTCGCCTATTCCTGGGCGGAGGATGGTGACCTCGGCGCCACTCCCGGCGTGACGTTCCTCCACGGTACTGATGCCGAGAACGCCGTGACCGTGCCCGCGCGGCTCGCCGCATCCGATGCGCCCGATGCGACGATGCTCTTCATCGACTGCCCCGACGCGGGCGGCCACGCGGGCGGCTACTATCCCTACAGTTCGGACTATCTCACGAATGTACGGACGGCGGATGCGACGATCGGCGCCTGTCTTGCGGCCATCGTCTCGCGCGCGACCTTTGCGGATGAGGATTGGCTGGTCGTTGTCGTCGCCGACCACGGCGGCTTCTCGACGTCCCACTCGAATGCCCACGCCGCGCAGGCGAGTACGGTGCCGATTGTCGTGGCGGGCCAGAATGTCGCGCCGGGCGAAATCCGGGGGCGCCCATACAACTACGATCCCACGGCGAACCTGCTGGCCCATTTCGGGCTTGGCACCGCCCAGGCTCCGGTCGATGCGCGGGCTGTCGCGGGTACGTCTGCCACGGAGCGGCTGCTGGCATCCGCCCTGGCCGTCTATCTGCCGTTCAACGACGCCACGATGGCGAACCTCGCGCCGAATGCCACGGTGACGGCTGTGCCCACGGCGAGCAACGCGACGGTTGTCGACAACGGGTTCGCGGGCAAGGGACTCAAGATCGCCGCTGGCGGCACGGTGAAATTGGAGGGATCGCAGTCCCTTGAGTTCGAGGACGGTGGCCAGAGTTTTACCGTTACCGTGTGGGTGCGGCAGAACCAGTCTTCGTTCTCGAGCGACCCCGTGATCTGGGGCAACAAGAACTGGGCGAGCGGCGGAAACGCGGGGCTGGCGTTCGTGGCGAATGGCGGCCGGGCCGGAATTGCCGGCTTGAACGGTCCCTTTTTCAACTATGTTGGATCGGCGCGCTACGACATCGGCAACTTCATCACCGAAGGCACAACGCTTTGGGCGTTCTATGCTGTCACGCGTACGGACGACGGCGTCGTGAAGGTGTACCAGGGGCGGCGCGACGGGGCGCTTTGCTGGGTGTCGGAGGATGGCGCGGCGATGACGACGTCGGCAACAGGGTATCCGTTCTACCTCGGTTCGGACGGCACGGGCGCCTACGGCAACTCGAATGCAGCCAAAAGATATGTGGGCGAGCTTGACGACTTCGCGATGTGGACGCGCGGGCTTTCGCACGACGAGATCCGCCGCATTTACGAGAACGGACGGCGTGGACTCGAGTTTGGCGAATTGCTCGCCGCCGAGACGCTGGATCGGCCGACGCTCGCGGTGACGAACTACGACGGCGACACGGCGACGCTCGCCTTCGGCGGTACGCGCACCGTTCCCTACACGCTCTGCGTCGCCTCCGGCGCGGCGGATGCGGGCGACGACAAGCACGCCTGGGACCATTTCGACACCGTTAGTGAAATCGCGGCAGAGACGACGACGCATGCCTTTACGTTGCCGGCGGAATTCAAGAGCGAACAACGGAAGTTCCGCTTCTTCCTCCTGAAGACGACCGACCTGCCGTATACGAGCGAAGTTGCAACGCTCGCATCGGCCGGCGCGAGCGCCGTCAACACGCAGGTCTATCCGCGCAGCGGCACGTCGATCGAGTTCGACGTGGTCAGCACGGCGGCCAACAAAACCTGCGACTGGATCTTCGGCGCCTACTACAATGCGGGGTCGACAAGTTCGCCGCAGAAGCCGGGCAACTTTGGCCTCGCCCTCTCGCAATATCCCCCGAACCTCCTTTTCCACCACGAAATCAGCGGCGGCAACGCCAAGCATAGCGCCCTGTTCGCGTACGGCCAGCCCAATCATGTTCTCTTTTCCGTGCCGTCGCTCACCATCGACGGCGTGACGGAGCCTACGGGGCAGAGTGCCGCCGGGTTCGTCGAACACGGCTATCCGATCGAACTCTTCCGCAACCTCCGCAACAACGCGGCCTACGATTCGACGATCAATGGAACGCTCTCGGCCGTCATGCTGCGGGCGGACGGCGTGACGGTGCGCGACCTCGTGCCCGTCGTCGATGCGGACGGCAAGGGCGCCTACTTCGACCAGGTGAGCGGGCGCCTCATTCCTGAGACGACGGGCAACGCGCTCACGGCGGGGGCTGCGCGCGACGCGGCGCGCAAGGGCTGGGTGCGCGCTGATACGGAAACGCTCGACGGCAACGCTTCGCGGCTTGCCACGGCGTGGTGGACGGGGCGTGGCGCGGCGGGCGACTTCTCCGATCCCGAGAACTGGGCCTGCACCAATGCCGTTGGCATTGGCGTGGACGGAGCGGTGCCCACGGCGGAGACGACGGTGTACATGGGCGGCGAGACGACGTTCGCCGTTCCGGAGGGGACGACCCTCTTCCCGCACGCAGGAGGAATTGTGTTCGTGAATGCGCGTCTTGCAGCGGACTGCGACTGGCATGGTCTTGCGTTGGGCGACATCGCCGCTGGTTCGACGATCGACCTCAATGGACACGTGCTCCAGTTCGCCGGCACGGCGGCCGGAACGCCGAACGGTTTCACCGTCGCCGATACATCGGCGGGCGAATCGGGTGTGTTTCGCGTGTCCGTGGCAGAGGGCGTGACGTTTACGAATAGCACAATTAACCTCACGGGCAACCTGCGGCTCGTGAAGGACGGCGCGGGTACACTCCTGGCCAAGATGCCGGCCCAGACGTATGAGGGTGGCACCGAGATCGTGGCTGGTACGGTCGCCTGCGGGGCGACGATCGATCAGGGGCGGCTCTTCGGCGCGACGGGATCGGAGATTACGGTCCGCACGGGGGCGTCCTTCAATCTCCTCGGCAAGAAGGGCGGCGAGGCCTACCCGTTCGTTTTGGACGGCGGTACGGTCATGAACGACACACCAGTCGACAGTAACGACGCGACGATCGGCAGCCTGCGGCTTCTCGCCGATTCAACGCTTCTCCTCCCGGACATCGCCTTCAAGCACGACGTCACCGTGGCGCAGAACAGCGTCTGGGATCTGGGCGGGAAGACGCTCACCGTGAAATTGCTGGGTAGCGATCCCGATTTGTGTTTCAAGACGAGTCCCGTGACCATCCGCAACGGTACGGTCAAAACGGTGGGCACCGAAGGATTTTTCCACGACTACATCGGCGTTAACGCCTCGGACCGCGTCACTTACGATTTCGAGAGCAAGTTGCGTTTGAAGGCGTCGGGCGCGCGGGTTGCGAACTTCATCAACCGGACGACTTCCAACGGGGTGGCCAGCCGAACAGATAGCAAGGTGGCCGTGTGGCTCGAACTTTCCGGCACCTTCACGCCGCTTTCGCCGTGGTGCTTCAACATGCGCCTTTTCGACGGCGCGACAGTCGATCTCAGGGCGCGCGAGACGGCCTGGTCGCTTGTCTGTGCGGTCAACTATGGCGACAACTACACCACGCGGACCGACTTCGCGGGCGGCACGGTGACGGTGGATCTTGCCGGCCGCACGGACCTCGCGCAGGGCGTGAAGGTGATCGACTTCGCCGGAGCAACGGTATCGGAAGGTGTCGTGTTCGTGCCCGACGCGGCGACAGCCGAGAACTACATGTTCGAGCGTAAGAGCGACGGACTGTATCTCGCCGCCTTCGTGAAGACTGCGCGCTGGACGGGCGAAACCGGGGACGGTAACGCGACGAATCCTGCGAACTGGGATTGCCGTGACGCGAACGAGAACGTCGTTGCGGACGCGCTTCCAGGCCTCAGTACGACGGTACTCGTGCCGACGGACGCGACCAACTTCAATTTTCCGGCCGACCAGTCGATTTCGGTTGGTGAAATCCGCTTCCTTGGCGACACCTACACGCTGGGTGCCGATGCGGATTGGAGCGGCATCGGCTCTGGCATGGTTTCGAGGTGCCCTGAAATCATCGACGTGAACGGACACGAATTGACATTGAGCGTAGAACCCCTGTCGACTTCGAATACGACCGATCTCACGACGCCCGGAGGGAACGTGCGCGCTTATTTCGGTAGCGATACAACGCCTCATGCGTCGTCGGTCAATCTCGTCGACAATGCCCCAACCAGTGCCGGGCGCATTCTTTCGCCGAACCCCTTTGCCGGCTGCAGGATCGATTACGATTTTGGCGCGGGGCAGGGGCGGATCGTTCGCGGCCTGCGATTCCATACTTCCTCGTACCAGGAACGTCGGCCGAAGGATGTCACCGTCTATGGGACGATGGCCGATCCGGGAACGGCGGCGGAAGGGGACTGGACGCTGCTTGGTACTTTGCAGGATTTGAAACTCACCGTCAATGGTTGGTCGGATTATCTGCACTTTAATAACGAGACGCCCTATCGGGCCTATCGCCTGAAGATCAACAGCAACATGGGGAAGGACACCTACGGTACCTACCTTGAACTCTGGGAAATGGAACTTGTTGAAAGTGTGCCGCTTGCCGCGAACATCACGAGCTCTGTTGCGGGTGGTACGCTGACGTTTGATGTGCCGAGCGGAAAGTCGGTGCAGATCGCCAAAACGTCGCTCAGCGGCTTGCTCAAAGTCCGCAAGACGGGTGCGGGAACGCTGGTGTTCAGCAAGGAGAACCAGACCTACGCGGACGGCACGGAGGTGGCGGGCGGTACGTTCTTGTGCGGTGTTTCGGCAACGGCCACGACGCCGCTCGGGCCGTGGGGGAACGCGATTACGGTGAACGAGGGGGGCACGTTCGACATCGGCGGCGTGAACGGCATTGAGAACTACGCGCTCACGCTCGCGGGCGGAACGCTCCAGAATTCGGGCGCGGATTCGGCGACGGTCGGCAGCCTCGTGCTGACGGCCGATTCCAAGATCAACTTCCCGAACGTCGGCACAGGGAAGAACGACATCAAGGTCGTCTCGAACACGGAGTGGGATCTTGGCGGGAAAATGCTCACCGTCATGTTCGCCGGTACCGATCCCGATCTGCTCTTCCAGAACGTGACGAATGTGAAAATCCACAACGGCACGATCAAGACGACCGGCAACGGATTCTTCAACGACCAGATCGGCGTTGACGCCACCGACCGCGTCACCTACGATTTCGCGAGCAAGTTGCGGCTGAAGGCGAATGCCGCAGTGTCGAACTTCATTTGCCGGACGACGTACAATGATGTGGCGAGCCGAAAGACGGACAACAAGACGGACGTGTGGTTGACGCTTTCCGGTACCTTCACGCCGCTTTCGCCGTACTGCTACAACATGCGGCTCGTGAGCGGCGCGACGATCGATCTTTCGACGCGCGACACGGCCTGGCCGCTCGAATGCGCGGTCAACTACAGCGGCAACTACACCACGCGCACCGATTTCGCGGACGGCGCGACGATCAAGGTGGATCTCGGCGAGCGTGCGTTCAAGGAGAAGACGCAGATCATCGCCTGGAAAACGCCCCCGGCGAACCTCTCGACGCTTCATTTCCGCAGCGCGGATCGGCAATACCCGCTGGTGGCCGATTCAACCGGCGTGTGGGCCCTCCCGAAGTTGTTCCTGATTCTCATCCGATAGGCCGGGCGCTTTTCGGTGTGTTAGAATGACCTCCAATTCAGTAAGAAAGGATCGGCCAATGAAGAGGATGCTCTGTTGCCGGGTGATGGTTTGGACGATGCTGGGAGCGTGTTTGATCGGGAAGCCGATGTGGGCGCAGACGGGCCCGGGTCATCGGTTGGGCCAGACCAACTACTACCTCACGGAATTCGAGAAGGAGGTGGCACGCGAGCGGGGCGGCGAGAAGATGGTGTGGCGCAACAAGAAGGAGGCGCTAGACCGTGTGAAGGCGTTGAAGCTCGAGTTCCCCGGCGATCCCGAAGTCGAGAAACTGTTCCAGCGTGCGCGCGTGGCGCTCAAGAAGAGCATGGGGCAGATCTCCGAGGTGAATCCTGCCTGGACGCAATATCTGCGCAACGAGGCGGACTTGCGCAAGCTCGTGTGGGCGGAGGGAGAGAAGGCGTGGCGCGACCTGCTCGCACGCGCCGGAACGAACGTCCTGAACAAGGTCTTCCCGGCTCCGGACATGGACCAGGTGCTCCTTGATGAGATCAGGGGAACCACTGTCGTATTGGAGGGCGTGCGTTATCCGGCCGATCAGTTCTATGGAGGATCGGGCGAGTACATTGCCTACGGCAAGGCTTCGGCGGGTTATTACTTCATCTCGTTGCGCGGCCGTGCCTGGCTGGGGCCCTACGAGGCGGTGAAACGCTTCCGGCGCGAAGTGGATACGGATCTGCAGGACGTGGGCGAGTGGAGCGTGTTGGGGCAGATCGTGGGGATCACGCTTGAAAATCCGCAGGGCTTGAAGGATCCCTCCGGGCGCCTTGAATATGGTTGGGTGGTGGAGCCGATCGCGCTGAAGGTGCCGGAACATGTGGTAGCCTTCCGTGATGCGCAGGCGATGGCCTCCGGGCGCTATGCGGGCGAGGATCTGGTGAAACGCGTGAAAGAAGGGTGGTTCACGGTGAAATCCGTTCCCCCGAATGCGACGCCCGAGCGGGTGATGGAGATTTTCATCACGGCGATCAAGGAGAAGAACTACCCGTTGTTCCTGGACTGTATCGATCCGCGGCGGCGCACGGGCTTCAACGCGCCGCAGGTCGGTGCCGCCACGGGCGAGATCGTGTGCACGACCCAGGCGGCCGAGGCGTTCAAGTACCACTGGGACCTCCATCAGGAACGCTTTCACGGCGAGTACGTGCATGCGACCGTGGGCAAGGCCAAGATCCTCACGACCAAGGGCTTTAACCGCAACGACGAACTCAACGATTTCTTCCTCGACGAGGCCGACAAGGCGAAGATCGCCAAGGCGAGCGGAGACCTGGTGGAGACGGCTATTGTGGAAACGATGGCGATCGACGCGAACGGCAAACAGCTCGGCTCGCCGCATCCGCATAAGCTCGTGCGCCGGAACGGCGGGCGCTGGTATGTTGAGGACTATGCGCCGCGATTCTGAGAAAGGAGAACGAACATCATGAAGATCTGTAAGACCGTTTTCGCCGTCTGCGCCGTGCTGGCAGTCTTCTATGCCGCCGTCGCGCAGGAGCCCCAACCCCGGCACCGCTCGTCTCGGAAGAACCAGGACAAAAACGCGTTGCAGTCCCCGTTCCCGGCGGATGCACAGGCGATCAAGCTCGACAAGAGCACGATGGACGACATCTTCGCAAAGGAGCTCGCGGCCCGTAAGCGGCTGACCAGGGATTTCTTCACGAAGCCGCTGTCCGACCAGAAAAGCCCTCTGCACGAGATTCGGGCGTTTGTTGGCTCTGATCCCTTCCACGGCCTCAAGCCCACGCTCGACATCTCGAATTCGGGGGTGATCGATGCCTACAAGGCCTACGAACGCTACACGAAGGCGGCGGGCATCCGCGGGCGAATGGACGATCTCCTCGTCGCATGCGAGAAGACTCTGTTCGACCCGGCGCTGCTCGTGCGCAATTCGCTCAAGTATTACCTGAAAGAGGGAAGTGAGACCGTGGACGAGCTGTTTGCGTTCGACGATTACATCTCGCAGCTGGCCAATTGGGCCCCTGTCGTGATCAGAACCTACTATGAGGCGAATCCGGACGGGAACAAGGTCGTGAAGATCGCCGACATCTTCAAGACCGCCGGCAGCGGAAAGGGCGAGAACATCACGAAATTTGTACGCGTCACGGGCGATCCCGGAAAGACGTTCGTCCTTCAGCCGAGCTTTGACAAGAAACTGCAAACGTTGATGCGGTACAACGCGGGTCTCACGGTTTCCATGCTCAAGGAATACAAGAAGAATTTCGAGACGATGATCGCGGAGGAGCTGCGGGCCTACAAGCTGTGCATCGAGGGCATGCCGGAGGCCGCTCTGGCGAACGCCAAGGTGGCAGCCCTGGTGGCTGAAGACAAGCGGATTTACGGTCTGCTGGATAAGCTGCTCACGAAGCTGGTGGAAGCGGCGAATGCGATGGAGGCGCCCCAATACAAGCAAGGCGGGGCACGTTCAGGTAAGAATGTTTTCAGGAACCTGAGTAAGGTCTATTCGTTCTACACGGCCGATCCGGAGACGGGGCCGAACTATTCCGAGTGGTGTTCGCGTACAGTGGAAATCTGGGGGAAGAACATCACCGGCATTCATCGTGAAATCCGTGAGGCGAAATTCGGCAAGTGACGCCGCGGGGAAATAAGGGTCTAGAAGAATCGATGATTTTTTGCTAAAATACTCACTTCATTTTTAGCAACCATGGAGAAAGAGATGTTCAAGCCGGTTTCAAACAAAGCCCAGTTCCCCCAGATGGAGGAAGAGGTGCTCGCGTATTGGGCGGCGAACGACGTGTTCAAGAAGTCGCTCGCGAAGAACGAGGGCAAGGAACGCTACAAGTTCTACGACGGGCCTCCGTTTGCGACGGGTCTGCCGCACTATGGGCATTTGCTCGCCGGTACGATCAAGGACATCGTGCCGCGCTATCAGACGATGCGCGGCAAGTACGTGGAGCGTCGTTTCGGCTGGGATACGCATGGGCTTCCGATCGAAGCGCTCGCGCAGGACGACTTGGGCGTTTCGGGCGCGCCCGAGATCAAGGCGCTCGGCATCGACAAATTCAACGAACACTGCCGTTCCAAAGTGCTCAAGTACGTCAACGAGTGGCGCAAGACCGTCACGCGCATGGGCCGCTGGGTCGATTTCGATCATGACTACAAGACGATGAACCCCGACTTCATGGAGACCATCTGGTGGGTGTTCAAGCAGCTCTGGAACCAGGGGCGCGTCTACAAGAGCCATCGCATCATGCCATATTCCTGGAAGCTCTCGACACCGCTTTCCAACTTCGAGGCGGGCTCGAACTACAAGGACGTGCAGGATCCTACCGTGACCGTACGCGTCAAAGTCAAAGAGTTTAAGGGTGAAAAGGTCAATGGTCTGACAGATCAGACCGTCTATCTGCTCATTTGGACGACGACGCCGTGGACGCTGCCCGAGAACCTGATGATCTGCGCGGGCGCGGACATCGACTATGTCGTAGTGCGCGACTTGACGGATGACGCGCGGCCGTGCTATGTGATGGCCAAGGCGCGGTTGCCGTATATCTTCAAGAAGGCCGAGCAGTATGAGATCGTCGCCGAAATGAAGGGGTGCGATCTGAAGGGCTGGGAGTACGAACCGCTGTTCCCGTACTTTGCCGATCTTCGGTCCGAGGGCGCGTTCCGCGTGTTGAACGACGACTATGTTTCCACGGATGACGGTGTGGGTCTCGTCCACATCGCGCCGGCGTACGGTGAGGACGACTTCCGCGTGTGCAAGGAAGCGGGCATGCTCGCGATCGCCGATCCGCTCGATTCCTCCTGCAATTTTACGGACAGGATTCCCGAATACGCGGGCCGCTTCTGCAAGGACTGCGACAAGGACATCATCAAGCGCCTCAAGGCCGAGGGTAAGCTCGTCTACCAGGCGACGATCACCCACAGCTATCCGTTCTGCGACCGTACCGATACGCCCCTCATCTACCGTGCGATCGACGCGTGGTACGTGAAGGTGGAAGACCTCCACGATCAGCTCGCGAAGAACAACGACACCGTGCATTGGACGCCCGACTACGTGGGCGACAAGCGCTTCGGCAACTGGCTCAAGGACGCGCGCGACTGGAACATCTCCCGCAACCGCTTCTGGGGCAGCTGCATCCCGGTGTGGATCAACGATGCCGACCCTTCGGATATGATCTGCGTCGGTTCCATCAAGGAACTCGAGGAACTCAGCGGCGTGAAGGTCACGGATCTCCACAAGCATTTCGTCGACAAGATCGTCATCACGAAGGACGGCAAAACCTACCACCGTACGCCTGAAGTGCTCGACTGCTGGTTTGAATCAGGCTCGATGCCATACGCGCAGCAGCACTATATGGGCGAATGTAAAATTGAAAGTGGAGAATGTAAAATTGCCGAGGGCCCCGGCTGCGTAGCCACCTCCAGTGAAGATGGTCAACCTGTGGTTGGAGGTGTTTCCAGTGAAGATGGTCAACCTGTGGTTGACCAATTCTTCCCGGCCGACTTCATCGCCGAAGGCCTCGACCAGACGCGCGGCTGGTTCTATACGCTCATGCTCCTCGGCACGATGCTCTTCGGCAAGTCGCCTTACAAGAACGTCGTGGTGAACGGCCTTGTGCTCGCCGAAGACGGCAAGAAGATGTCGAAGCGCCTCAAGAACTATCCCGACCCCACGCTGATGCTCGACACCTACGGCGCGGATGCGATCCGCCTCTATATGATCTACTCGCCGGTTGTGCGCGCCGAGAACCTCAAGTTCTCCGAGAACGGCGTGAAGCAGCTCCTGCGCGACCTGCTTATCCCGTGGTGGAATGCCTATTCGTTCTTCGTCACCTACGCGAATGTGGATGGTTTCCATGACCCGGAGGTGGTGGTGCCGGATTCGCCGAACGTGCTCGATCGCTGGATTTGCAGCTCGATGGAAACGCTGATCGCCGACGTGACGGCGGCGATGGACCAGTACGACCTCCAGAAGGCGGTGCGTCCGTTCGTGGCGTTCATCGAAGACCTTACCAACTGGTACATCCGCCGCAGCCGCCGTCGGTTCTGGAAGAGCGAGGATGATGCGGACAAGCTCCATGCCTATCGTACGCTGCGCTATGTGCTCGTGCAGCTCTGCAAGGTCGCGGCACCGTTCACACCGTTCATCTCCGAGGAAATCTATCGCAATCTGAAGGGCGAGAACGATCCCGAGAGCGTGCATCTGTGCGACTTCCCGACGGCGCGTCCCGAGGCGCGCGACCTGAAGCTCGAGCAGGAGATGGCCGCCGTGCAGGCGATCGTCAAGCTTGGCCGCCAGCTGCGCGTGGACAACGATCTCAAGGTGCGCCAGCCGCTCGCGGCGATCAAGATCGCCGGAATGGAAAATGGAGAACGGAAAATTGAAAATGGCGGAGAGTTGGAGGCGCTGTTCCTTGATGAACTCAATGTCAAGGCGGTTGAGTACATCGCCGACGAGACGGCGCTCTGCGACGTGACCTTCAAGGCGAATTTCAAGACGTTGGGCAAGAAGTGCGGCCCGAAGATGAAGGCCGTTGCGGCCGCCATTGCGGCGATGACGAGTTTCTCGGGTACGGCGAGCGTCGAGGGCTTCGAACTCACGGCGGACGATGTCCTCGTGACGCGTAAGCCGAAGGCGGGCATGGTCGTGGCATCCGAAGGCGCGATTGTCGTGGGCCTCGAAACCGCGCTCACGCCGGAGCTGATCGCCGAGGGCCTCGCCCGCGAATTCGTGAGCCATGTGCAGTCGATGCGCAAGGAAGCGGACTTCGAGGTCACGCAGCGCATCGCCGTTACAGTGGAAGCCGATGACGCGTTGAAGGCCGCGATCGACCAATTCCGCGACTATGCGACCACGGAGACGCTTGCAACGTCCTTGACGTTCGCTGCGTGCGAAGCGTCGGCGGTTGATCTGAACGGCCACACCGCGAAGATCGCCGTCGCCAAGGCCTAAGTCTTGGGAGAACGAACGCGATGCTTCACGTTGTCGCCACGCCCATCGGCAATCTGGGGGACCTCTCGCCGCGTGCGCTGGAGGTCCTCAAAGCGGCTACGTTGATCGCCTGCGAGGATACGCGCCGCACTTGGCAGCTATTGACGCATTTCGAGATTCCGCGGCCGGAGATGATTTCCTATCGGCAGGGCAACGAGGAACGCATCACGGAACGGATCATCGCCGCCGTCAAGGCGGGTGCCGAAGTGGCGCTCTGTTCCGATGGCGGCTACCCGGGCATCTCGGATCCGGGGTATCGCCTGATCCGCACCTGCGCGCAGGAAAACGTGCCCTACGACGTCATTCCGGGTGCGAGCGCGGTGAATGTGGCGCTCTTGATGAGCGGGCTTTCCACGTCGTCCTTCACGTTCCGCGGGTTCCCCCCGCGCGGCCCCGGGGCGCTCCGCAATTGGTTCGCCGAGGATAGGGATAAAGAGCACACGCTCATCTGCTACGAGTCGCCATTCCGCATCGGCGCGACGCTTGAGGCCGCCTACGATGCGCTCGGCGACCGCGAAGCGGCCGTCTGCATCGAGCTCACGAAACTCCACGAACGTGTTTCGCGCGGCCACCTCTCCGACCTCGCCGCCCAGTTCAAGGATGCGAAGGTGAAGGGCGAAGTCGCGCTCGTCATCGCCGGCAACAACCCCAAATTCTGCCGTTAGTCGGCTTTAATGTGCCCCGTTTTGACAAGGGATAAGCAACCACGGAATACACGGAAAAAAAGGGGTATTGTCGCAAAGTTGGGGATGGCGAAACTGGGACAACGGGCATCTTGCCCGTTGGGAACCCACTCCTCAACGGGCGTGACGCCCGTTGTCCCAGTTTTTCCGACCCTTGCGTCAACGGGCGTGACGCCCGTTGTCCCAGTTTTTTCGGATTTCCGAGGGGGACTGTCCCCACATTCTGTGTCGAGCCCTCCGTGTTCTCAGCGCCCTCCGCGTGAGATGCCTTCTTCCTCACGCAGAGAACGCCGAGAGCGCAGAGCGGGACAGAACGAAATGCCAGCGACAGGGTGTATGACAAAAAAGTGAGAGTGCCTGTTGAAGAACGCCCCTGCCGTCCGCCTGTGCTCCCGTCTGAAAGCCGAGCGGGCTTGCCGACACACATCATTGAGGCGGTCTGTGGTGTGACCTGATTTTCAAATTCGCTATTGCGCGGGAAACGCAGATTATGCTATAATATTGTAGTTATAACACCTACAGCACAAGGAGCTACAGATGACAGTCGACAAGATTCTCGAGAGGCTTGCAGCAATCGGCCCGGCCAGAAGAGGCCAGATCACCGAACAGTGGTACGACAAGACCGGCAGGAACGGCAAGAAGAAACGCCAGGGGCCGTACTACGTGTGGACGCGGTACGACGACGGCAAGAAGATCACGGAGCGCGTGCCCGCGGCGGAGATCGACAGGGCGAAGGACGAGCTTGCCAGAGGGGAGGAGATCGGCGGGCTGTTCCTCGAGTTCTTCAGGGCCAAGGAGGCGGAGGCGTGCGGCGACAGTCAAAAAAAACGGCGGCGGCGAGACGTGGCAGTGCGGCTTCGAACTCCGCCAGGCGTTCGGGGAAATCCGGCGCAGGATCGGCGCGGGGGAGGAGCCGACGTTCGTCTCGCTGGAGGAGACGGTGCGCGAGGCCGCGCTCAAGACGGCCGCGAGGTTCCTCGGCCGCTTCTACACGGACGAGCTTCCGGCGCTGCTTGGCATATCCGACGTCCCCGGGGGATGCGGACGGAGGAAGGTCGCGGTCCTCGCCACGGTCGGCGAGATAGCCTAATCAGGAACGGATGCAGTACCACAAGTTCAGGAAGGCTGGGTATTTCATAGGATCCGGCGTAATCGAGGGAACCTGCAAATGCCTTGTCAACCAGCGATGCGACCTGGCAGGGCAAAGGTGGCATCCGGAATCGTCGCAAAAGGTACTGGCGATACGTGCGGCGGTGATGGACCGACTACACGACGCGTACTGGCAGGCCCGCTCGGCTTTCAGGCGGGCGGCATAGGCGGACGGCAGGGGCGTTCTTCAACAGGCACTCTCACTTTTTTGTCATACACCCCAGCGACAAATTGCGCCGGAATGGTATTGACTATCTGACAATAATAGGATATGCTGTCGTCGTTGCTTTCAGGGTGGTGTTTTTCACAATCGGGTAGGTTGCCCGAAACCTTCCCGAAAAGCAACACTAAACTGTATCCCTCAAGTCACGAATGGGATGACGTGGGGATGAATGAGAAAGGAAAGACGGATCATGTTAAGAATTGCGGTTGTCCGACAAATTGTCCTTGCCGTTTTTTCACTGTCATTTCTCCCTCTCTTGGGAGTTACAAATTCGTACATTCGTGTTAGCATCGTTGAGTTCGAGCGTTCGAACACGCGGCAGGCCGTCTCGGCTGAAGGCGTACGAAAATCCTTGCTGGAGCAATTCAAGGAGGGCAAGGCCAAAACGAAATGGTCGGGGGCGGTGTCGGGTGTCAAGGCGAAGTTCTCGGATGCCAAGTCGATTCTCATCCCAACGGGGTTTCAATCAAAAGAAGATGTCTCGCCGAATGTGATGAATTATTCAAGACGGCTGCTTGGAACGCAAATCGAAATCACGGGATGTCGTGACAGATCCGTGTCGCTCTGCCTGAAACGCGAGTATGTCGTCGGTTTGAAAGAAGCGCTTGCCGCGAAACCGAAGGACTTTGTCCCTCCCACGGTCAAGAGCGTGCAGTTCGAATTTGACGTGGCGCGTGATCGGAAGACGGTGATCGCCGGTGGCGAATGGCGTGAGGAGGACGGGGGTGACTGTTTCGTTGTTGTCGAACAGTTGCTTGAAGATGTCGAGGAGCGTCGATGAATATTCGCCCCATACGAGCTAGTCTGAACGAAGAGACCTTGCGGCGAACCCGTACGGTCTGTTCGAAATTGAAACTTCTGGTTGTTTTGTTGGGGCTGTTGTCGGACGGTACGGCGCAGGCGTGGTTCAGGCTGCCGGATTTTGATAACGAGATGGCGAGGAGTTTCGCGGAAGAGACCTATCGGACGAACAAGCGGACTGAGCCGTTGGATCCGGCGGACGCGGATCTCTTCGACCCCGTCAAGTTCGGCGTACTGATTCCTGGAACCGAAACCGTTACGACCAATGCATCGGGGCAGATTGTGACGCGGAAAGTCCCGACGCGCTATTCGCTGGCGCCCGTCACGAATTTCCTGGCCAAGGTCAAAAGCGAGAAAGGCGTTCGTATCTCCCTCGGGAAAGGCGAGTATTGTTTCGGTTGCCTGATGTCGAAAGTGGACCTCGAAGAGCCGAGTCTTCCCGCAGGGTCCGTCATCGCCTATGTCCATCTCGGCGGGGTCGTTGTCTGGTATCCACCCGAGGAGATCAGCTGCTCGTTGGAGGCGAGTGAGGTTGAACGGCTCTTGCGTACGTATCAGCGTGGTTCGGGCGGCGCGGCGGGTCCCGGATGGTTTCGCTATGGATTCTATGCGAAAATCTCCGGGGACAGACCCCCGTCATGTCTCAGTAAACAAATAGGGCGGGGAACGCGGTGTGGAACTGCGTCCTCGTCTGTTTGTGACAATGCATGTAGACTATTTGAAAACCTCAAAAAGGTGTATTCTGGCTGTTGCAAAAGCCTCAAAAATGTGATACACTTGACTCCATGTCAAATAAGGATATTATGGCATGAAGCGAAAATTCTACGATGTTTTGCTAGATTGGAAGAAAAAACGTGCTGATAAGTACGCTGTATTGATAGATGGCGCGCGACGAGTCGGCAAGAGCTGGATTGCGGAGGAGTTTGGCAAGCATGAATATGAGAAGTACGTGCAGATAGACTTCAGCAAAGCGTCTCCCGCGCTCAAGCGGATTTTTGTTGAGAATTTACATGATCTTGATAGCTTTTTCCTCTTGCTTGAGAATGAAATGGGGGTACGACTGGTGAAAGGAAAGAGCCTCGTCATCTTTGATGAGGTGCAGGAATTCCCGCGGGCCAGGGAAGCCATCAAGGCATTGGTCAAGGACGGTCGTTACCATTACATTGAAACTGGATCGCTCATTTCGATCAAGAAGAACACCGAAGGCATTGTCATTCCATCTTGATTTATATCGGCAGGATATCTGGAAGAATGCGGGCGGATTGGCTGCCAAGGTTGAGCGGATATTTGACGAGATACCCGACCAACTGTCGAAACACGAGAAGAAGTTCAAGGTGTCCGACTTGGAGGAAACGGCGAAGATGCGGGATTATGCTGATTCGTTCAAATGGCTTGAAAGTGCCATGTTCGTCAATCTCGCTTGGAACTCGACGGAACCGAATATCGGGCTCAAGCTGAATCTGAATCGGCAATCCATGAAATGTTATATGGCAGATACGGGGCTTCTCGTCAGTCACGCATTCGACGAGAATGCGCTTGCGTCCGCAGAAGTCCATCGGCGGATACTTCTTGACCGGATTGAGCTCAACAAGGGCATGCTGGTGGAGAATATGGCGGCGCAAATGCTGACAGCCGCTGGGCGCAAACTCTATTTTCACTCCGAGTCAAGTCCAAATGTGGCTGCCGATCGGATGGAGATCGATTTCTTGGTTGCAAAATCAAAGCTGATGACGCGGCATAACGTTTCCCCGATTGAGATCAAGAGCGGAGACAACATCACGCATTCTTCGTTGGATAAGTACCGTCGGAAGTTTGCGGAGTGGTGTGGGGAGTCGTTTCTGTTTTACGACAAGGATGTCCAGGTGAAGGACGGTATCACCCATCTTCCGCATTACATGTTGCCCTGTTTGGGTTTGCAGTAGGTGAAAGAACAGATTTTGGCAAAGACCTCTTGAAAAGCAAGGACAAGTCTACAATGGCAAGTACGATATTTGATGGAAAGTCGTCTGCGGCGTTTGGGGTGGTGTTGGGGAGCGTGGTGTTCGCCGC
>JAZLJP010000117.1:0-20021 GCA_045617985.1 Kiritimatiellia bacterium | reverse complement strand
TGTTCGTGCTGCCTTTGGACGCGGACAGGCGTCCGATCTGCGAGCCGATCCTTGTTTCGCGTGGTACGACGGATGGCGTGATCTTGCATCCTCGCGAGATTTTCAAGCACGCGATTCGCTGGAGTGCGAATTCGATCGTCGTCGCACATAACCATCCGTGCGGAAATCCAACACCCGGACCGAAGGATATTGCTCAAACAAAGTCCCTGCTCGAGGTGGCCGAAATCGTCGGTGTGCGATTGTTGGATCATCTCGTTCTTTGCGCAGGGGCTTACGTCTCGATTCGTGAAACTGGTTTGTTGAAATTCAATTGATTCTGAAAATCCCTTCCGAAGAAGGACTCTAGAATACCACCACAATCCGTTTTTGAAGGTGAAAAGAATGTTCGCCAAAGACATCTGAAGTTTTGTATAATATCGTCGAGTGACGAGGAAGGAAGAACGTAAGGTGATTGAAAACATTTTGGTGTTGTCGCAAGGTTGGGGATGGCGAAACTGGGACAACGGGCATCTTGCCCGTTGGGAACTCTCCCCGCAACGGGCGGGACGCCCGTTGTCCCAGTTGTTTGCGAACCGTACGCCAACGGGCGGGACGCCCGTTGTCCCAGTAGTCCCGCGCCTTGCGCCAACGGGCGGGACGCCCGTTGGCCCAGTGTTCCCGACAACCTATCATTCCCTCCGTGTCTTCGTGCCTCCGCGTGCTCCGTGTTCAGCGCCGCAGGCCATAGGCTCGAATACGAGGAGAGCATGGTGAATTACCCAGATGCGCCCCTTTCTCCCGTTCCAGACAAATTCCGATTTGACAGCTGAACCCGAACTATGTTAAAATCTCTGTACCTAGGTGGCATGGGGCCGCGAGGTGGGAGTTTGAATATGAAAAAAATGTTTGGCTTGGTCGCCGCATGTGCGGCGTCACTGGTGTTGTCGGTTTCGGCGGCGGAGAGCTGCGAGTCGGCTGACCTCATCCATCGTTGGAGCTTCAATGGGTCGCTGGCCGATGCCTGTGGCGGCAACACCGCGCGTTTCGACGGCGCCGGCTGCCTCTGGGACGATGCGGACCATCCCACGGGCGTCACTCTGCCGGGTGGTTCCCACGGCGCGGGCGCGATTGACCTCGGCTATGACTGTGCCCCGACCGACGGCGGCGAGTTGACCATTGAGATATTCGCGCAGCAGAACGCCGTTTCGAACTGGGGGCGTATCTTTGAGTGGGGGCAGGATACGGCCAATATCTTCTTGATGGCATGGACGGAGGGGAGCAATTTCCAAAGCGACCATATGCAATTGACCTCGGGGGGTACGCTCCTCTTTGCCAACTCAGGGACCCTTATGCCCTATACGCTCGGAACCCCGTTCCACATCTCCATGCGCGTCACCCAGCGCCCGAACGGCGGACTGAGCGTGACGATTCAGAAACGCGACGGACTCACCGGCAAACTGCTCGCCACCAGCGACGCCGGTACGGATACGCCGTGGCCGCTCTCCAAGCTGAACCAGTGGAAGCTGTTCCTCGGGCGCGCTTACAAGGCCGACAATTACGATGCCGCCGCCACCTACGACGAAGTGCGCATCTGGAAGAAGTCCTTCACCGACGACCAGCTCGCCTGGAGCGCGCGGCTCGGGGCGGACACGCTTCCGACCGCCGACGGCAACGTCACCACGTCCACCATCTCCGCCTCTGTCGTCGGTTCCGGCTCGGTGGCCTTCGCGGGTGCCGGCACGTCCGTCACCTTGGCGCGTACGGCCACCTCCACTCTCGTCGCCACCCCTGCCGCCGGCTGGCTTTTCCGTCGCTGGACGGGCGACATCGCGCGCCTCGCCGCCGGCACGCCGACTGATTCCTCCGTCACCGTGGACGGTGCGCGTTCTGGCGAACTTGTCGCCGAATTCGTGTCCGCCTCCGAACCGATCACCGCCACCTGGACCGGCAAGGCCGGCAACAACAACCTCGCCGAGGCCGCCAACTGGGACTGCTTCAACAATGCCGGAGACAAACTGACAGGCGCGATCCCCACGGCCTCCACTGCCGTCACCATCGCCGGCAGCCTTTCGTTCAACGTCCCGGCGGGCACGGTGTTCCCCTACGGGTCGCTTTCGTTCGGCAATTGCACGCTCACGGCGGACTGCGACTGGCGCGGACTCGGCGCGTTCACGGTCGACGGCAAGCTCGACCTCGCGGGGCACACTCTCCGCGTCGCCCGCCTCGACGGTTCGGGTGTCATCACCTCGCCCACGATGACCGAGGCCGCACCCGCAATCGTTGCCAATTCCTCCGTCCTCTGGTTCGATGCCAATGATGCGGATTCGCTTGAATACGACGCCAACGGCTATTTGACGCGCTGGACCTCCCGTGATCCCCAGCATGTGATCGCCACGGCTTCGGGCGCCAGCCCGATTCCGGCCACGACGCTCAATGGCCGTCTCGCCATCGACTTCGGCGTGGCGGGTTCGAAGCGCGACATGGTCTATCCGCGTTTCACGAATCTGCGCACGGTCTTCTGGGTGGTCAAGATCGCCAAGGCCGAAGCCGCTTTCCTGCTCGGCGACGTCTCGAATGGTGCCTACCGCTTCCATCGCGGTCCGCAAGGGCAATATGGTAACCCCAATCATGCCAAGTTCGAGTCGGTCTGGAACGGGACGACTGTCGTCGATTGGGGTGCCGAGTTCATTCCCGATGACGATTATCAGGTGATTTCCGCCACGATGTCGATGGATTCGAGTTCAGATTCGCTCACCAACGACCGCAATATCAGCGGACGCAACGGCGGCCGTCAGCTCTCCGAGCTCATCTGCTTCAAGACCATCCTTTCCGATGAAGACCGCACGGCCATTACGCAGTATCTGCAGCGGAAGTGGCTCACCGGCGAGAAGCTTCCCACCGCCACGTTGCGGCTCGACGTGCCGGAAGGGACGGAGCTGGTCAACGACTCGCTGCGCATCTCCGGCAACGTGAAGTTCGTCAAGGAAGGCGCCGGCACCTTCGTGGCCGCCTGTTCCGGTTGCGACTTCTTGGGCGGGTTCGAGTCGGTCGCGGGCACAATCAAGCCCGGGCGCATCGCCAACCAGTCTCCGCTCGGCGCGCAGGGTACGCTGCTCAAGTACAGCGCCGGCGCCACGTTCGACGCGAACGGCATCTCCAACTCCACCGAATACCGCACCGAGTTTGCTGGCGTACACGTGTGTAACACCGGTACGGCGCTCGACGGGGCGGGTCCGTTCGGCAACACCACGGTCACGGCCGACTCCACGATCGAGGCCGCCCGCTCGCTCGGTTTCGCCGGCGCCAATGTCGATTTGGGCGGGCACACGCTTGACGTGTCGCTGCCCACCGCCAACAACTACCTTTGCTTCAATGCCGTCAGCACCTTCGCCTTCCGCAATGGCACGATCCGAACGCAGGGCGAGGGTCTGCTCAAAATCTGGAGTTCGATGGTCGCGCCCGACCTCGATCTGGATATCGGTAGCGGGCTGTGGATGTGCTGGACGACGACGGTCCACAACCTCACCTTCCGTTACCGGGGTGACACCAATTTCGCCGACGGCGAGGGTAAGGGTTGTTTCCGCGTGGGCGGAACCTTCAAGCCGATGTCCAAAACCTTCCTGCGCACGTGCCTGCTCGACGGCTCCACGCTCGATCTCACGGGTGAAAGCGGCGTATGGAGCGTGCGGAGCCTTATGACCATGGGGTGCGGCAGCAGAAACGCCGACCATCTCCTGACGTTCGAGCCGGGTGCGACGGTCACGATCGATGTTCACGGCCGCACGCTTGCGAAGGGCGAGCGCCTCGTCATGTGGAACGTTTCCCCGATCGATGTGACGTTCCAGTGGGATGCCGCGACGGCGGCGCTGGACGGTACGGTTCAACCCGTGGTGAAGGAAGACGGCCTCTACTATGGCGTGGAGTCCGATCCCGATTTCGTCGCCACCGCGTCTTGGACCGGCGCCGCCGGCGACGGCGACCTCGCCAACGCCGCCAACTGGGCATGCACGAACGGCCTGGGCAACGCGGTGGTAGACGGCGTGCCGGGGACGCGCGCGGAAATTCGCCTTGCGGGCGATTTCGCGTTCAACGTGCCCGCTTCGGCGCCGCGTACCTACGCCCGGGTCGTCATCGGCGATGCGCAGCTCACGGACGACTGCGATTGGCGTGGCCTTTCCGCTTCGGTTGAATGTCTGGGCGTGTTCGATCTCAAGGGCCACACATTGCGGACGGCGGTATTCCCCGAAGGGGCCGGCGAAATCACTTCGACTTACGACCTCGGCGCGGGCGCAGCCCCTGCGGTCACCTCGCAGGCCTGTCTCTGGCTTGACGCTTCAGACACCTCGACGATGACGATCGCCGCCGACGGCACCGTCACGGAATGGCGAAGCAAGAACGCGGGCGGCGCCACCGCCACCGCCGCCGCCACGAAACCCCTGTGGGCGCCGCGGGCCTATGGGCGTCCGTGCGTGGACTTCGGTGCGGCCGGCTCGAAGCGCGACATGACCTACCCGCGCTTCACCACGCTGCGCACGGTGTTCTGGGTGATGAAGATCCAGAAGACGAGCGCCGCTTTCTTGCTCGGTGACATCAACGGCGGCAGCGGCGCCTACAAATTCCATCGCAATGACAACGGTTCCTACGGGTTCACCCAGTATTGTCCTTTCTCCTCGGTCTGGAACGGCCTCACGCCGATTCCCGAGTGGAGTACGACCCCCATCCCCGACGACGACTTCCAGGTGATTTCGGTGACGCTGTCCCAGGACTGTCCGTCCGACTCGCTCACCAACGACCGCAACATTACGAACGGTGCGCGTACGGGCGGCCGCCAGCTGCAGGAAATCATCTGCTTCCAGCGCGTGCTCAATGACGCCGAGCGAACCGAGGTTACCCAGTACCTGATGCAGAAGTGGCGGACGCCTGGGGTGACGGGCAACTTGCGTCTCGAGGTGCCGGCGGATGAAACCGCAGTCAACCAGAACCTCACGCTTTCCGGCGCCCTCACCCTCACCAAGGAGGGCGAGGGCGCGTATGTCGCGGCGCGGAAGAACCAGAGCTACTTCGGCGGAAATGTGATTCTGGGCGGCACGGCTACGACGGTCTACAGCGGGAAGGACAGCACGGTGTGGGATTTCTCCAATTCGCTCGCCTACGGCAAAATGGGCGGTACGGAATTCCGCGTGGGGGCGGGGGCGACTTTTGAAACGCAGGGCAACTACGACGCCCGCAATTTCCACATTGTCCTTGAGGGCGGCACGCTTTCCAACCTAGGATGCCCGATGAACCTCAAATGGGGCGGGTTCGGTGTGACCGACGTTTTGGTGGACTCCTCCTTTGTGCTCGGCTACCAGACCACGTTCTACCAGAACGATGCGAAGGGCCTCGTCAATCTCCACGGTAATGCGCTCACGTTCCAGATGAACGGCCAGGATCTCTATCCCTACTCGGTGGTCTTCACGAACGGTACGGTGCGCCTGGATGGCAATGGGCGGCTGATGGTGACGGATGCATGCGACTGGCACACGGCCAACCTCGTCACGGACGGCCCGCTCAACATGGGGGCGGCGGTTCGGATCCACGACTACACGAGCGCCTCGACGGATCGCAACCACGCCGGTTCTGCGGCGCTCGACGTGTACGGCACCTTCACGCCGCTTACGGACAACTTCTACGGCTGCACGCTGCAGGATGGTGCGATCCTGTGCCTGACCAACCGTACGACGACGTTCTCGACGACGTCGGCGTTCAGTCCGTCGCGTCCCACGATTGAATTCCTCCCTGAGACGACCATCACGATCGACCTTCGCGGCCGCACGTTGACGACGGGCGAGAAGCTGGTGGCCTGGACCACGCCGCCGCCGTCGACGACCGTGTTCCAGTGGGACGAGGCGAGCGCCGCGATGGCGACCGAACAGCCGCAAGTGGGCTTTGACGGCCTCTACTACGGCGGCCCGATCGACCAGACGGTGACGGATGCGGTGTGGACAGGCGAAGCCGGCGACGGCGATGTTACGAAACCGGCGAACTGGACCTGCCGCAACGCGGCCGGCGCGGTGGTGGAAGAAGGACTCCCGGGTACGGAAACGGTGGTGCATATCTCGGGCCGGGTGGCGATTGGTTTCCCGGCGGGCGTGAACTTCGCGTATCGCTCGCTCGACTTCGGGGCGATCCAATTGACGGCCGACTGCGACTGGCGCGGGCTTGGCGCGATCGCAACGCTCGGCGCAATCGATCTCAACGGCCACAAACTCTACCTGAGCGGCATCCCGGCCACGGGCACGATCGACTGCACCTACAACAGCACCGCGGTCGAAGCACCGGCGATCGTTCCGTCCTCCGCGCGCTTCTGGCTCGATGCGAGCGACCTTTCCACGCTCACGCTTGACGCGAACAACAAGGTGACGAGCTGGGTGTCGAAGGACATGAACCACGTGACCGCCACCGCCACCTCGGCGCCGACGTACAACACGACGAGCTGGGCGCGTCCCACCGTGGACTTCGGTGCGGCGGGCAGCAAGCTTGACATGAGCTATCCGCGCTTCACGAATCTGCGCACCGTCTTCTGGGTGGTCAAGATATTGAAGAATGGAGGTGTGTTCCTGCTCGGCGACATGAGTTCCTATCACTTCCATCGTGGAGAGACCGGTCAGTATGGCAACAATGCCCACCATCAGATGGCCACTGTTTGGAACGGCACCACCCCGGTCGACATCGGCGCCGACTACATCCCCGACAATGACTTCCAGGTCATTTCGGCGACGATGAAAATCGACGGCTGTTCCGATCGCCTCACCAACGACCGTAACATCAACGGCCGCAGTGGCGGCCGCCAGCTCTGCGAGCTCATCTGCTTCGCGACGACGCTCGGCGATGCCGACCGTACCGCGATTACGCAGTACCTGCAGCAGAAATGGCACGGCAGCCGCCATCGCGGCGAGCTGCATCTCGATATCCCCGCAGGTAAGACCGTGTTCAACAACGGCGTTCTCATCAAGAACAACGTCAGGGTCGTCAAGGAGGGTGAGGGTACGTATGTGGGCAACTGCTCGAGTCAGACCTATACCGGCGGCAACGAGGTGATGGCGGGCCAGGTTCGTCCCAACAAGACCGGTACGCAGTACGTGTTCGGTCCGTTTGGGTCGGAGATGCTGCTGCATGACGGTACGACGTTCGACAGTAACGGCTTCAACGAGTACACGGTTGTCACCTTCGTCCTCGACGGCGGCATCCTCCGCAACACGGGTGCGGACCTCAAGGACTCGACGGCGCTGGGCAAGATCATCCTCACGGCGGATTCGCGGCTCGAGCCGGTGCGGACGCTCTCGGTGTGGTGGGACCAGCACTACATCGACATGGGCGGCCACACCCTCACGGTGCCGATCGGCCGCGACGGCCGCTACTTCTCGATCGGTGCGAACACGACGACGCTCCGCAACGGCACGCTCGACATCACGAGCGGCGGTTGGTTCCGCGTGTATCATGGTGCGCTCGATGCGTCCACGGTGTCGCTCCGCGCGAACTGTGCGATCGAAATCGCGGACGACACCGGCGGGGCGGTCACGTTCAAGGACTACACGGCGCTCTACGCGAGCAACTACAACAACGGCACGAACATCATCAAGGTGCTCGGTACGTTCAAGCCGGCGGCGGGCCAGTATTTCCGCGGTTGCGAGTTGCAGAACGGCGCTTCGCTCGACATCACGGAGCAGGCGGGCGTCTTTAGCCTCGCGAGCGCCTTCACGGGCGGTGCGCGCGAGATGACCTTCGCGCCGGATGCGACGTCGATCGGCGTTGCCTTCGGCGGCCGCCGGATTCCGGCGAACCGCAAGATCGTCGACTGGACGGGCCGTACCCCGGCGAACCTCGAGAACATGACCTTCACCCTCGATCCAAAGGCCATGAGCCTGGGTCGCCGTCTGCGCGTGCAGAACGACGGCCTCTACCTCGATAGCGGCATGGTCCTGTTCGTTCGATAAGGGTGGGATGCGGTGAGCATAGGTGTTTCTCGTTCATCCATAAGGAGTCGAAATGAGATTTGGCGTATTGGTTGCCGTCACTGCGATGATGGTGGTGTCGGCCGGGGTGGTTTCGGCAGCGCCCAGTTGCGATGCCGCGGACTTGCTCCATCGCTGGAGCTTCAATGGGTCGCTCGCCGATGCCTGCGGGGGCAATACGGCGCGAATCGACGGTAGCGGCGAGTGGAACGATGCCGACCATCCGACGGCCTTGACGCTGCCGGGCGGTGCATTTGGCGCCGGTGCCGTCGACCTGGGCTACGACTGCGGAAGTACGAGCGGCGAGTTGACGCTGGAAATCTGGTGCCGGCAGAACCGGGTCTGTTCCTGGTCGCGCGTGTTCGACTGGGGGTGGAACAGCGGCAACTTCATGGCGCTCTGTTGGACGGAAGGAACCAATCTCGACAGCGACCGGGTGGTTCTTACCTGCGGCGGTACTTCGTTTTGCACCAAGAGTGGGTCCATGTTCCCCTATGAGCTGGGGGTGCAGTACCACATTTCGGTGCGTCTCGTCCAGCGCTCGAACAGCGGTGTGGACATGAGATGGCAGAAGCGCGACGCCACCTCGGGCGCGGTGCTCGCCGAGGGGGCGTATGGCATGGACAATGAGTGGTCCGTGGCCAAGCTCAACGATTGGCAGTTCTGCCTCGGGCGCGCCCACAATTCCTCGACCGACAACGATCCCGCCGCCACCTACGACGAAGTGCGCGTGTGGAAGAAGGCGCTGACGGATGACCAGCTCGCCTGGAGCGCCCGGTTGGGCCCCGACGCCTTGCCGACGGACGATGGCAACGCGACCATTTCCGCGCTCTCCGTCTCGGTGGTCGGCTCCGGCACGGTGACGGCCAACGGCGGCGAGGCGGCCACGCGCGTTTCGCTTGATGTGGCCCGCAGCGCTTCCGCCATGCTGAAGGCCACTCCAGCGGAAGGTTGGCTCTTCCGTCGTTGGACGGGCGACACGTGCCGCATCGTCAACGGCACCGTGACCGACGCCGAAATCACGGTTGACGGGGCTCGGAATGCCGAACTCGTCGCCGAGTTCACGGCGTCCACCGAACCCGTCTCCGCCGTCTGGAGCGGCGCGGCGAACAACGGAAACTGCGCGGATGCCGCAAACTGGATCTGCCGCAACGCATTGGGCGAAGTCGTGCCCGACATGCTGCCGACGGCGGCGACGCGCATCAGGATTTCGGGAGACGTCGATTTCAATTGCCCCATTGGCGCCACATTGAAATATGAGCGTTTGGAAGTGGGGAACTGTCGCCTGAAGGGTGACTGCGACTGGCGGGGGCTGGGGGCATTCGCCATTGACGGCAAGATCGATCTCGACGGACACATCCTGCGCGTGGCGCGGCTGGACGGTACCGGGGTGGTGACGTCGCCGTTTGCCGTCGACACGGCATCAGCGGTGCCGGCCATTGTGGCGAACAGCGCGAGTTTCTGGCTTGACGCCGCCGATACCTCCACCCTCACGTACAACGACCAAGGCGAGGTGTTGGCCTGGACTTCGAAAGACGCCAACCACGTGGTTGCGACGTCCGAGGGAGCGGAACGGGCCCCCGTCGACGGCACGGCGCTTTGGGGACGCCCGACCGTCGACTTTGGGGCGTTCAGTTCCAAGTGCGATCTCGTCTATCCGCGGTTTACCAAGCTGCGCACCGTCTTCTGGGTGATTCGGTTGGCCAACGGCGGCAGCGACTACAATTTCCTGCTGGGCGACAAGTTCGGCGGCAAGGGGGCCTACAATTTCCATCGCGGCTCCAACGGCATCTACGGCGCGAGCCAGTGGGCCAAATTCGATGAGGTGTGGAACGGCACCGAGGTCGTCAATTGGCGCACGGACGTGATGCCCGACCATGATTTTCAGGTCATTGCCGCCACGATGGCGGTGGATGCCTGTTCGGATTCGATTTCCCAAGACCGCAGCAATGCCAAAAGCAACGGCGGGCGCCAGCTCTCCGAATTGATCTGTTTCAATACGGTGCTTTCCGCCGAAGAGCGCACCAATGTCGTTCGGTATCTTGAGCGCAAGTGGTGCAGCAACTCCAAGGCCCCAGGAACATTGGTGTTCGACGTGCGGGAGGGCGAAACCGTCTCCACGCAACTCGACCTGGACGGCAACCTGAAGGTGGTCAAGGACGGACCTGGCACGTATTTTGCCGAGAAGCAGCAGCATTATTGGGGCGATACCGACCTGGTGCGCGGCACCACGGTGGCCGGGATGGACGGGCGGTTTGGAATCTTCGGAGTGACTCACAGCGGTACGTTCACGGTGGGTGCGAATGCGGTGTTCGACTCGAATGGACGCGTGGGCATGTACGATTTCCCGATTGTGTTCGATGGCGGTACGCTCGTCAATGGCGGCGCGTTGTGTGATGGGACGGGTCCGTTTGTCGATCTCAAGCTTACGGCCGATACGTTCTTCGACTGTACCCGGAAGGGATTCGGGTTCTGGTTCCCGCTCGTCGATCTAGGTGGTCACGTCCTCGATGTCACGACCGGCAACACGCAGGACGGTTTCTTCTCGCTTTACGATACGTCCGATTCGACGCCTCCTGTTCAGGACCTGACCAATGGCACCTTGCGGGTGCATGGCGAGGGCGAGATGAAGACCTGGGCGAATCTCTATGCCAGCACGGTCGATTTCGATTTGGACTGTCCGCTCTGGATGTGCTGGACCACGACGGTCCACAATCTCACCTATCGATATGCCCGGCAGGACAACGAACTTGTGGATGTCAATTTCGGCGAGTTCCATGTCACCGGCGTGTTCAATCCCGTTTCGTCCGCCTTCGTGCGCACGGTGATGATGGACGGTTCCACCCTCGACCTCTCCGAGAAGACCGGCGTGTGGTCGACGTTGGGTACGCGGCAGGGACCGACGACTTCCGGCGCCCCGCTCGGCGAATGCCTGTTCGAGCCGAACGGCACGGTGACGATCGACGTGCATGGACGCACCCTCGCGGCCGGCGAGCGGGTCGTCGCATGGTCCACGCCGCCAGAGAATGTCACGTTCCAATGGGATGCTGCCACCCGCGCGGCGAATCCCGAGGTGGCGCCGTTCGTTGCCTCCGACGGAATCTCCTTCGGCTTCGACGCCAACGTGGTTACGTGCGCGCGTTGGACGGGCGAGGCCGGGGATGGCGATTTGACGACTCCCGGCAACTGGGCATGCGTCAATGCGAACGGCGATGCGGTCGAGAACGCGCTGCCGAATGCCCAGTCCACGGTGCGCCTCTCCGGCGAGACCGCGTTGGACATTCCCGCAGGAACTACGCTGCCCTGTGCCGTTCTCGAATTGGAGAACCTGAAACTGACCGGCGACTGCGATTGGCGCGGCTATACGGGGCAGCTGGTGGTCAAGGGCGTTGTCGATCTGCAAGGGCATCGTCTTTGGCTGTCTGCCGCCACCCAGGGGATGGGCGGGCAGATCGTCTCGTCGTATGGCTTCGATCCGGCGTTGGCGGTGCCGGCGACAGTCACCGGCGAGGCCTGCTTCTGGCTGGATGCGGCGGATCCTGATACGCTCACGGTCGACGACGACGGGCGGGTGTCGGCTTGGCGCAGCAAGGGTACGGCGCAGGTGACGGCATCCGTGACCAATGCCGTGATGCGCCCGGCCTGGATGCCGTACGATTATGGGCGGCCCTGTGTGGATTTCGGTGCCACGGGCAGCAAGCAGGATCTTGTCTATCCCCGTTTCACCAAACTCCGCACGGTGTTCTGGGTGGTGAAGATTCCCAAGAGCGGTTTAAAAGGATTTCTGCTCGGCGACGTTGAAGCCTACAATTTCCATCGCGGTGAACAATCCCAGTATGGCGACAGCCGATGGGCCCAGTTCGCCACGGTGTGGAATGGCACCGACGTCGTCGACTGGGCCAAGGACCTCATTCCCGACGACGATTTCCAGATCATCTCCGCGACGATGAGCGTCGACAGTTGGTCGAATTCGTTGACTCAAGACCGCACAGACACGTCCCGCAACGGCGGTCGCCAGCTTTCCGAACTCATCTGCTTCGAACGCGTGCTGTATGATGACGAACGTACGGCGATCACCCAGTATCTACAGCGGAAGTGGGGTGGAAAGACCGGCGCCAACGGAATCGGCGAACTTCATTTGTCGGTGCCGGCGGACGAAAACCGTGTCAACCGCGAAACCCGCCTCACCGGTTTGCTGAAATTGGTCAAGGAAGGTGAGGGTACGTTCACCGCCGGCTATCGTGGGCAGGGATACATGTGCGGCACCGAGGTCGCGGCGGGGACGTTGTCCACCCTGCGGTCCCCCGATTCCAATCTCACGTTGTTCAACGGCGCCAAGGGCGTGTGTTTCGGCGTGGGTACGAATATCGTCGTGGGGGCCGGTTCGACGTTCGACTTCAAGGGCAACCATGACTACAATCTCTGGACCATCCAGCTCGACGGCGGCACGCTTCGCAACAGCGGGCGCGACATGCGAAGCGACTGGGGCGGACTTGCCAAGGTCGAGGTCACCGTCGATTCTCGGTTTGTTTGTGATTTCCAGACCGTGTTTTTCAATGGCGCGACGAGTGTCCTTGCGCTCAACGGCAACCAGCTCACGGCGGAACTGAATGCACCGTTGTGGTTGCGGCAGACGGCAGTCTCCAACGGCACGCTCCGGCTCGTCGGCACGGCGCCCATGGTCGTTCCCACTGCGTCTGATTGGCGCACGGTCGATCTCGTGGCGGAGGCGCCGCTGGAAATCAACGCCGCCTTGGACGTGCGTGACTATGTTGCCGCCTACGCGGGCGACGGGAATGCCGGCTCCGGCCTCGTCAACGTCCATGGCGCGTTCCGTCCGGTTGGGGAGAGCTTCGCCCGCTGCGTGCTGCAGGATGGCGCGACGCTCGACCTTTCCGGTCGTACGGGATCCTTCTCCGATGGCAACGGCGTGTTGAGCTTTGCGCCGGATTCCTCCATCGCCGTCGACATCCACGGGCGGACATTGACGGCCGGCGAGAAACTTGTTGCGTGGGCCGTTCCGCCGATGGGCGTTTCCTTCGCCTGGGGTGCCGCAACGGCGGCGAACACCGCCTTGACGCCGGTGGTGCGCAGCGACGGACTTTACTTTGGCGGCGAAACGGACCAGGTCGTGATTGATGCGGTGTGGACGGGCGAGGCGGGCGACGGCGACATCTCCAAGCCCGTCAACTGGACCTGCCGCAATGCCGCGAACCAGATCGTCGAGGGCGGGCTTCCCGGTTCGCACGCGCTTGTCCACATTTCGGGCACGGTGGCGGTCGACTTCCCGATCGGCAATACGTTCGCCTGCCGGGAACTGGACATGGGAAGCGTCAAGCTCGCGCGCGATTGCGATTGGCGCGGGCTGCAGCTTCCGGCCGGCGTGAAGATCGATCTCGACGGACACAAGCTTTATCTGAGCGATCTGCCCGCGTCGGGTTCGGCCACCTGCACGCTGTTCTCCGACGGCGACAATGCGGGCGGCGAGCCGACGATTCTTACCAACGCCGTCTTCTGGCTGGATGCCGCGTATAAATCGTCGCTTGTCTTGGATGCCAACAACAAGGTGCAGCGTTGGACCTCGCGCGACCCCATTCATCATGTCGCCAATCCCTCCGGCAACGCCCCGGCCTACAACACGACGATGTGGGAAGGGCGGCCCACGGTCGATTTCGGATCGGTGAACAGCAAATGCGATCTTGGATTCGATCGCTTCACGAACTTGCAGACCGTGTTCCTGGTCGCCAAGATCCAGAAGCACAAGTACGCCTTCATCCTCGGCGATACCTCGTCCTATGACTTCCATCGTGGTGACGGATGCCAGTACGTCGCCTCGCAATGGGCCAACGTGGCGTCCATCTGGAATGGCACCACGGAAGTCAATCCGGGGAGCGAGATCATCCCCGATACGGCGTTCCAGTTCCTCACGGTGACGACGAAGTCGCCGAGTGCGGCCAACCGCATCACGCAGGACCGCAACTTTACTGATCGCAACGGCGGCAAGCAGCTGAGCGAACTCATCTGCTTCGATCGGCTGCTGACGGATGCCGAACGGCTCGAAGTTACGGAATACCTGCAGAACAAGTGGCTGTACGGCGCAAGCCATCGTGGCGAACTGCATTTGGACGTGCCGGCGGGCAAGACCGTCGCCAACGCGGGTTTCATCATGGATAAGAGCGTTCGGTTCTTCAAGGAGGGCGGCGGCTCGTATTTTGCCAATTGCGCGAACCAAACCTATGTGGGCGGCAACGAGGTGACCGGCGGCTCGGTATTCGCGCGCCAGCTCGGCACGAAGTATGTGTTGGGCCCGTGGGATTCGGAACTGCTGCTGCATGCGGGCACGCTGTTCGATTTGGAAGGGCAGAACGACTTCGCCGTACTCAAGATCGTCATGGACGGCGGCAGGATCCGCAACTCCGGTGGCGACTTGGCGGACAAGGCGTCGCTCGGCAAGATCGTGCTCACGGCCGATTCGCAGATCGACGCGACGCGATCCCTTACGACGTGGTGGGACGGCCACTACATCGATCTGGGCGGGCATACGCTCTCGGTGGCGGTCGGCGCGGGCAAGACGTTTGCCATTGGCGCGAACCCCACGCAGGTCCGCAACGGCACGCTCGATTTCACCACGGGCGGCTACTTCCGCGTCTTCCACGGCGCCCTTGACGCCTCCACGGTCTCGTTGCGTACCCGGTGCGCGATCAACATCGACGATGCGGCAGGTCCGCTCACGGTGAAGGACTACTTCGCATTCTATCCGTATGACTACAACAGCGGAACGAACGTCATCAAGGTCCTCGGTACGTTCATGCCGGCGGCGGGGGCGTATTTCCGCGGCTGCGAACTCGCGAACGGGGCGACGCTGGACCTCAGCGAACAGAGCGGAACCTGGAGCGTGAAGGGGGCGTTCTCCTCGGGTGCCAACGAGATGCGGTTTGCGTCCGATGCGACGACGATCCAGGTGGTCATCGGGGATCGTCCCCTGCCCCCGACGGGCAAGATCGTCGACTGGACCGGCCGCACCCCCGAGAATCTGCGGGAGATGAAGTTCTCGCTGGACGACGCGAGCCGCAGGCGCGGTCGCCGCCTGATGGTCGAGGACGACGGCTTGTACGTCACAAGCGGCGGTATCATCATTCTACGTTAAAGGAAGCAAGGCAAATGGATGTCAGAAAATCGGCACAGACGGAATTGGTTTGGTATAATAGCTGTATGAATAAAAACAGGTTCCACCCTTTTAAGCGCGAAGATCATGTCTACAAAAGTGATGCTTTTGAAGAATTGGTCAAAGACGCTGTTCAGTTTTTTTATAAAACGCCAGTTGTCGCGTTGCCGCCACCGGAACGTTTCAGCAATCTCTGATGAAGCGCGTGACAGATTATCTTTTGGCGTTGGTAAGACGTTCGCCATCGGCGCGAACCCCACGCTGGTCCGGAACGGCATGCTCGATTTCACCACGGGCGGCTACTTCCGCGTCTTCCATGGCGCCCTTGACGCCTCCACGGTTTCATTGCGCACCCGGTGCGCGATCAACATCGACGATGCGATTGTTGAATTTGTGGATCACATCGGTGTCAGGATTCGCAAGAATTCTCCCGTACTTGACAGTTTAAGGCCGTAAATGCTATAATGTGCGACATGTTTCTAAAAGAAAGAAGGATTGTCTGACATGCTGCTGAACTTTCAAGTGGCGAATTGGGCGTGTTTTCGCGACCCGATGAACTTTACGATGGAGGCGGGACCTGAACGCGATGCGGGTGGGCACCTCGTCAAAATCGGTGCGAAGTCGCGTCCGTTGAAGGTGCTGCCGATTGCTGCCGTCTATGGTAACAACGCATCAGGGAAGTCGCAGTTCATCGCCGCGCTATCGTTTCTGCGCAACTTGGTTGTCGAGGAGTACAAGACGGGACGGTTGCCGCTTGCGCCGTTCTTGCTGGATGACAAGTTTGCGAAGGAGCCGACGCATTTCGTCATTCAGTTCGTCGTTAATGATGCGGTCTATGAGTTGGACGTGCTCTTGACCGACAGCGAGATCCGCAAGGAGGCGCTCTCTCGCTATAACAGCCGCAACACCGGTAAAACCTCCATCTATGTACGTGAGGGGCAGAAGGTTGTCTTGTGCGCATGGGGTGGTGACGCCTATTGCCAATACGTCAAGACGATGACCGTCGATCCAACGCGGCTCTTCCTGACGCTTTCCGCGATCTTTGCGGCGGGAAAGGACGAGCTGATTGCCTCCGTCTACAACTGGTTTGCCCGTTCGCTTGTTGTCATCACACCCGGTTCTCACTACATCGGCGTGGACGATTATTGTACCGAGGGCCGGATTGCCGAGCGCACCCTTGACTACCTGGCGCGCTTCGACACGGGCATCAGCCGCCTCGATTCCGAATCCGTGCCGCTTTCGGCTTTCCACCCTTCACTTCTCGACGAGGTACGTAAGCTGCTCACGCCGGGAGCGAGCCATCGGCGGCTGATCGGCAACGAGGTGTTCGTGTTCACGCTCGATGGTAAGGGTGAACTCGTGGCGCGGCGGCTCGTGGCCCTGCACGCCAAGGCGACGGGTGGCGAGATGCCGTTTCCTATCCCGTTCGAGTCCGAGGGTACGCGCCGGATGCTTGACTTCATCCCGGCGTTGGCGAGGTTGACCGAGCCCAGGCAGTCGATGACGTTCGTGGTCGACGAGATTGATGACAAGCTTCACCACCTTGTAACGCGGGCGTTGATCGAGGACTTCATCGCGACCTGTACGGCAGACACGCGTACACAGCTCATCTTTACCACGCATGATCTCCTGCTCATGGACCAGGACCTCTGCCGCCGCGACGAGATGTGGGTGACGGACAAGGCTCCAGACGGTAGCGCGACGCTGTCCGACTTTTCCGCTTTCGAGGGTCTGCGCAAGGGAACGAAGATCCGCGACGTGTATCTTGACGGACGCCTCGGCGGCATTCCGCGCCATATCTGAGGAGGTCGGCATGTTTCCCCAGAAGCGAAGATCGGCTTATCGGCAGCAATACAGGAAGTTTGTGATCTCCTGCGAAGGGTCCGTCACGGAACGTGAATATTTCAAGCGCTTGCAGACGCTTTGCTGGAACGGTGTCACCCTGGACATTCTTACGGATCGAAATGCGAGTTCACCGGTACAGGTGCTTGAACGCATTCGGAAATACGGTAAAAGCCTGTCCGCAAGGGACGAGATGTGGTGTGTAGTTGACAAGGACCAGTGGACTCTGGCACAACTTGATGCCTTGGCGGGTTGGCAGCGAGAACAGTCGCCTGTTTTTCGCGGTATTGCGTTGAGCAATCCCAAGTTCGAATTGTGGCTGTTGGCACATTTTCAGGAGATTCCTTCAATGTGCGGCGCGTCGGAATGTGACCGACTGCTTGAAGCGCATCATCCCGATTACAAGAAGCACATTGATCCGCAATGGTTCGAGTTGCCGTCGATACGTGCTGCTATTGCGCATGCTGCTGCCACGTGTCCGACCGGGTTACCTCCTCTTGCGGCAACGGGGACAAATGTCGGAGATCTGGTTAGACGAATTCTTGCCTCGTCAGTAGACCTTGTAAAATAACCGGGTCGTTATGGAGTGGTTCAAACGGTATTAAACATGCAGGAGAATGAAATGAAAAGAGTCTTGATGCTGGTGGCCGGTTTGGGTCTGGTCGGGTCGTTGGCGGCGGCGGAGCCGGCGGTGATGCGCGAGGCGGCGTTTTGGTTGGATGCGGCTGATGCGGCGACTTTGACGGTCGATGCATCGGGCGCGGTGCGCGCGTGGCGTTCAAAGGGTTCAGGTGCAGCTGTGGCCAAGACGGCGGGAGCTCCCTTGCGCGCGAAGACGGCCGCGGGGCAGACGATGGTCGACTTCGGCGCCATGGGGAGCGGCAAGGATCTGATGTACCCGCGCCTCACGCAGATCCGCACCGTTTTCGAAGTGGCGCGTTTCGAAACCTTCTGGCTCTGCCATCTGCTGGGGGATGTGAACGGCGGAAAGGGCGCCTACAATTTCCATCGCGGATACGAAGGGGCGTATGCCTCGCAGGAATGGGGCAAGTTCGCGAAGGTGTGGGACGGGCTCGAGGCGGTGGAGGATCCCGTCCATGACGTGATGCCGGGCGGGGTGCGGCTCGTGGTGGCGGAAATGCGCTGCCCCTGTGCGTCCGACTCGCTCACGCGCGACCGCGATTTTGCGGACCGCAACGGCGGCAAGCAGCTGTGCGAACTCGTCTGCTTCAACCGTGTGCTCACAGCCGAGGAGCGCGAGGCGGTGTCCCGCCATCTGCTTGCGAAGTGGCGCGTCCGCGACGATCGCAGCCCGGAGCGGCGCGAGTGGGAATTGCTCGCACGCGACCAGGCGAACTGGAAGAAGCTGCCGGCGCGGACGAATGCCGAGGCCTTTCATCCGGCCGCCTGCATCTATCCCACCGATCGCGACCCGCTCTCGATCACGCTCCGGCGCGCCCGCGCGCTTGCCGACGATCTCGCGGGCGAGGTCGATTTGACGGTGGAACTACGCGAACTGAATTCGCTTGCCGCGAAGGCGGAGTACGAGAACGAGGCGGAAAAGCGTTTCGCGCTCTTCACTTCGGCCCGTGCGCTCGTGCGGCGCATCGCCTTCAAGAATCCGCTCCTGAAGGGGATCGACCGGTTGCTTTTCGCGGGCCACCAGCCGCCGGGCTTCCATGAAAACCGGAAGGGGTCGCACATGTGCGACCAGTACTACGGGTTCTTCGGCACCCAGTTCGGCACCACGGTGGGCGACGGCGTGTACATCCTCGAGCAGCCGTTTTCCGATCATCCCGTGGCGCGCAACATCATCGCGGGCAAGCCGATCGTCGCCGGCGACTGGAAGGGCCGCACGCTCGACGGCTGTGCGGTGATTTCCCCGGAACTCAATTGGGAGGCCACCCGCATCGCCTTCGCTGCAACGCGCGGCAGGGGCGAGCGCTACGTGTGGAACGACGACACCGTCTACCACATCTTCACCTGCGCGCTCGACGGCTCCGATCTGCGGCAGCTCACGAGCGGCCCCTGGAACGAGTTCGATCCGTGCTGGCTGCCGAACGGGCGCCTCGTCTTCACCTCCGAACGGCGCGGCGGCTATGTGCGCTGCTCGGGCGATCGCAAGGTGCCCACGTTCACGTTGCACACGATGTTCGAGGATGGTACGGACATCGTGCGGCTCTCGCCGCATGAAACGAACGAGTGGCATCCGAGCGTCACCCACGACGGCATGATCGTGTACACGCGTTGGGACTACGTCGACCGCGGGCACACCCAGGCCGAGGCCGCCTGGACCACGTTCCCCGACGGCCGCGATCCGCGCGAGCTGAACGGCAACACCCGTCTCCATTTCCGCACGTCGCCGTGCGTGGAGATGGACGTGCGGCAGATCCCCGGCAGCAGCCGGTATGTGGCGACGGCCGCACCGCATCATGGCTGGTCGGCGGGCTCGCTCATCGTGATCGATCCCTCTGTGCCCGATGACGGCGAGATGTCGTCCATCCGCCGCCTCACGCCCGAACAGCCGATGCCCGAAAGCGAATTCTATTCCAAGAGCAAGGCGAGCGGCGCCTATGCGAACGCCTGGCCGCTGAGCGAGAAATACTACATCTGCTCCTACGAGGGATACGCGAACGGCCTCTATCCCGTATCGGAAAAGCGGCGTTATTCGATTGCGCTCGTCGATGCCTTCGGCAACAAGATCAAGCTCTACACGCATCCCACGATTTCGTGCATCGACCCGATGCCGCTTCGCGCGCGGAAGCGCCCGCCCGTTTTGCGGCACCAGACGCTGGAGGGGCTGCCGGCCGATGCGGATGGAAAGCGCCCCGCGCCGCCGAAGAACCTGCCGAAGACAGCGGAGATCGGACTTGTCAATGTTTACGATACGCGCATTCCGTTCCCGTCCAACACTGTGATCACCGCGTTGCGCGTGTGGCAGGTGTTCCCGCGCACGAAGCCGGTCTTGAACCATCCCTCGCTCGGTGCGGAACCGCACCAGACGGGACGCCAGTGTCTCGGCACGGTGCCGGTGGAGCCGG
>JAZLJP010000116.1:0-5484 GCA_045617985.1 Kiritimatiellia bacterium | reverse complement strand
AGTCTCCGTCGACGTGACGACGGGACGTGGAAAGAAAGGAACCTGACGATGATGAAAGCCCTGATCCTCCCGCTGGTCGCGGGGCTCGCCTGCCTGGCGACGGCCTATGAAATGCGGCTCAATCCCGCGCTGCCGATGACGGTGGGTGTGGATTGCCGGTACGAGAGTCGCTTTGTCGGTACGATTGCCGACCTTCAGCTGAGCTTCGATGGCGTGAACACCCATCGCGGGGCGGCCAAGGTCGGCGACCGGCTCGTGAATCCGCCCGGACGGAAGGCGGCCACGACGTGTCGTTTCAGCTGCCGCTTCACCACGTCGGATGCCGCGAAAAGCCAACGACTTGTCAACAACCTCACGCCGGGGAAGGGCAACGGGTTTCTCATCGACATCTATCGGCGGCATTTCCGCATCGTCTGCGGGTCCTTCCCGGGCGAGCTCAACCATCCGCGCCTTATTCCCGGCGGGCGCGAAGTCACGGTGGCCTTCGAACTTTCCGCGAACGGCGACGGCGTAATGACGGTGGACGGCGAGAAGTTCGTGGCGTTCACGGCGCCGCGTCCCACCCCGCCCGAGACGAACGGCGTCTTGACCGATGCCGCCACGCCCTGGAAGATCCGTTTTGCCGATGCCGGCACCTACGATCTTCGCGGGTGGCAGCGCCGGGCGCTCAATTTCGGCAACGGGTATATGGGCGTTTCCGAGTTCGGCGACGTGGCGACGGAGAAGCTTCAGCTCTCCGAGCCCACGTTCCACACGCGCCAGATGCACAGCAAAGGTTACAAACAGGGCAACTTCACCGATGCGGCGGATCTCTTTTTCGAATTCGGGCACGCGGGCGCCTCCGGTTATGCGCGCGAACTCGACCTTGAGACGGCGATCGCCACGATGACGTACAAGGTGAAGGGCGTCACCTACAGGCGCGAGCATTTCGCGTCCTATCCCGACCGGGTGGGCGTGGCGCATTTTACGGCGGACCGCAAGGGCGCACTCGCTTTTACGCTCAAGCCGCTTGTACCGTTCCCCGATGCGCCGCCGCCGAGCGACCGTACCGGCGAAGTGCGCGCCGAAGGCGATACCGCCTTCCTGCGCGAGACCAGTTGCGCCTACGGCGTCAAACTCGCCGGCGAATTCAAGGTGCTCACCGATGGCCGTGTGACGGCCCAGGCCGATGGAACGCTCAAGGTCGATGGCGCGGGCGAAGCGACGGTGATCTACACGCTTGCCACCAACTACCGGCTCGTGCCGGAGATGTTCGAGTGCCGCGGCGCGCAGGTTGGCAAGGAGGCGGTGACCCAACGCGCGAAGGCCTTCGGGCCCGACCCCGCATCCGAAGCGCGGCGCCGGGTGGCCGCCGCGGCGGCGCTTGGATATGCCCGGTTGAGAGCGCGGCATCTCGCCGACTTCCGCGCGCTCTATGGGCGCAGCGAGTTGCAGCTCGTGTGCAATCCCGCCGACTTCACGGCGCTCACGCCGAACCTGCGCACGCAACGTGCGGGCGAGAGCGTCTATCTGCAGGCGCTCTACTGGCGCTACGGGAAGTTCCTCCTCGTGTGCTCATCGCGCCCGGGGACGCTGCCGGGGTCGCTGCAGGGGTGCTGGGCGGGTCCCGTTCTCACCACGGCGTGGGGCTCGGGCTTCTGGCACAACATCAATGTGCAGATGGACTACTGGCCAGCGTTCAGCTGCAACCTTGCGGACTGCTTCCAGGCGTATGCCGCGTTCAACGCGGCGTTCCGCCCCACCACGCGCGCCGCCGGCGAGAACTTCCTCAAGCATGTCAATCCGCGAGGTCTCGATACGCCGCCCTGCGAAGACTTCTGGAGCATCGGAACCGCGTCCTGGCCATACGAACTCGCGGGGGCCCCGGGTGGGCATTCAGGCCCGGGCACGGGCGGCTTTACGACCGCGCTCTACACGGATTGGTATGACTTCACGCAAGACCGCGATGCGCTTGAAAAGCACTGCTGGCCGGTGTTGCGCGGCATGGCCGACATGCTCAGCCGCTCCGTGGTGTGGACCAACGGCTGCTGGCTTTCCGCGTTCTCCGCTTCGCCGGAAGTCCATTACCGTGGCCGATACCACCACACGGTCGGCTGCGCGTTCGACCAGGAGATGATCCAGGTGAACAACGTCGCGTTCGTGCGCTTCGCCGAACTTCTCGGCCGCGAGGACGACCCGGTGGTGCGGCGCTGCCGTGAACAGCTTGGCAAGTACGACCCCGTACAGGTTGGGGCGGATGGTCAGATCAAGGAATATCGCGAAGAGACGCACTACAACGATTTCTGCAGCGAACCTCACCATCGCCACATCTCGCATCTCGTGGGCCTCTATCCCGGCGCGATCATCAACCGCACAACCCCTGAATGGCAGAAGGCCGCGAGTACCACGCTCGATCTACGCGGCGAACACACCGAGGCCTGGGCGCTCGTACATCGGATGTGCTGTCGGGCGCGTCTTGGCGAGGGTGACCGCGCAACGGTTCTCTTCGGCAATCTCATGCGCGAGAAGACGGCCGATACCTTGTGGTCCATCGCCCATGGCGTACACATCATCGATGCCAACTACGCCGGTACGGCGGCCTTTACGGAAATGCTGGTGCAGAGCCACGAACGTGACGCGCAGGGGGATTTCATCGTCGATCTCCTGCCGGCGCTGCCCACGGCCTGGAAGAACGCGGGCTCGTTCAAGGGCCTGTGTGTGCGCGGCGGGTGGATGATCGATTGCATGTGGAAGGACGGAAAACCGGTCAAGGTCGATTTGCGTCCCGGCCCCCATGCGGGGAAGCGCCCCCAAGTGCGCTTCGAAGGCCAGCCGTTCCCTGCGGCGAATACGGTGGACTTGTGTATACCAGAGTGTCATTGACCGTTTCACCGATATTTGTTAAAATCAGTACGATGAAGTCGGGGTGAAGGTTTACGCCCGCTAAAATCTTCGGAGATAATGCCATGAATGCAGTATTCAAATCGGTTTCGGTCCTTGGACTGGTCCTGATGGTTGCGGGCGCGGTTCGTGCCGGCACGGCGACCTATTCGGGCGACGGCACCACGTTGTTCGTCGATGGCGAGGCAGAGGTCAATGCGCTCAACCTCGTCAACAACGCGATTACCATTGCCCCGGCTGAGAACGCCGAGACGGCCAAGCTGACGTTCATCGGATCGATGGACTGGGGATGGAAGGGAAAATACACGGGTTATACCGTGATTGTTGACCCCGAAGCCAGTTTGAAATTCCAGAACGGATTGCGGAACTGGAGCGGCAGCTGGGGATCGTATCCGACTTTCACGGCGCGGTTGGGCGGTACGATCGATTTCGGTCCGCGGCTGGAACTGTATCGTGGTGACGTCTGGTTCCGTGGCCCCGGTACCTTCCGCATCGGTGAATGCTACCATCAGTGGCAATGGAGTCGTCTCGCTGACAACGCCAAGTTCGTGCTGACTGGCTCGAGGTTCGTTTTCAACCCCTGGAGTTTTAAAGGCGACAACTACATTCGTCTGGACGGCGATCCACGTTGCGGGACGATCAAGCCGGCCGCTCAGGATGTGTCCGTCGTCGTGAATTCCGAGCCCTACATCACGCTCAACAACGGTACCCTGACTTTCGATTCCGAGGGCGAGGACGACGCTCTGCCTCATACCCTGACGATTGACAAGGAGAACGGTCTGACCGGTGCGGGCACGTTGCGCAAGATCGGCGCGGGCACGCTACGCTACACGCTGAACCAGAACTACACCGGTACGACCTCCGTGGAAGGCGGTACGCTGGAAATTCCCTCAACCATCGTCCACACATCGAGCACCATTGCGGTGGGGGCGGACGGCGAACTGAAGCTCAATGCGCCGAATGCCGAAGTGGGCACAGTGTCGCTCGACGGAACCCTCACGGTTGCGGGCGAGGGCACGGTGAAGGTGGCCGACCTCACGCTGGGAGCAACGGGACGCATCGTACTCGTCGTGCCGGCCACGGGTGGCGCGAATCTGACCGTCTCGACGATGTACGTCCAAAACGGCGGCAAGGTCGCGGTGGAGATCAACGGCGCGCTACCCGATGGCGACTATGTGCTGGTGGACGGCGTACCCTCCGCACTGCCTGCGCTCGAGCAGATGGGCTCGGGCTGGAACGCGATGACGACCGCCTTGGTGATCGAGGACGGCAAGTTGCTCTTGCGCGTTTCGAATTCCTCCGCGTCCATTGTGACGTTGGCCTGGCGCGGCGGGGATGGGGATGCCTGGACGACCGGGTTCTGGGCGTTGGGGCCTGGCTTCCTCACCACGCAGTCGTGGAAGGAGTCGTCCGACGTGCTCTTCGACGGCAACAGCGGCGGTTCGGTGACGGTGGATGCCGATGTGAGCGTACGGTCGATGACCGTTGCCGCCGGCGACCTCACGCTGGGTGGTACGGGGACCATTGCCGGTTCCGAGCCGCTCGTCAAGCGCGGAGAGGGCACACTTACGCTCGACGGGGCGAATCTCGCCAACCAGGAAGTCGTGGTCGAAGGCGGTGTATTGAAACTCGGCGAAACGGCGGGTGCCCAGTCGCTCGGCGCGGCGACGGCGGAAGGAGCCGGTGGCGCGGTGACGATCAAGGCGGGCGGACAGTTCGACCTCAACTACACGGCGACGGACAACAACGGCGTACGTGCGGCCATCACCAAAGGCAAGAAATTCTACATCGAGGGCGAAGGCCCAGATGGCAGTGGCGTCCTCGTGAATACGGTTGCCGGGGCGACTTGGAGCGCGTCGTTCAATGAAATCGTGCTCACCGGCGACGCTACGATCGGCGGTACCGGACGCATCGATGTACGCGGCGGCGCCTCCAACTCCATCACCCCCACAACCAACCCGCCGCTCCCCCCGCCTCTTCATCACCGCAGCTTCATTCGATGCCGCCACCCTCCGCCGTAACACCCGCTCCAAAAGCCGTCCTCGCGGCCGTTGTGTAGCACAAAGTTTGACTGAAGGATATGGATCGAAATATCCACCGTATGGTTCCGGGGTTGGGACCGGAATGGGAACCGGAGTGGCGAATGATGGCCCGCCGACTGGATATGTCAAATATCCAGTGGGAAGTGTATCAGTTCCGGGTGAAGCGAGGTATCCGCCGGCCGTGGGAAAAGGCCGAAGAGTGCCGTTACAGCCGTATAAGTTGCCGCCGGGGATGAAGCAGCAGGTGTTCCCGCAGAGAGTTGATGAACGGTATCGCCAGGCCACTCACCAAATCGAACTTCAACAATGGGGCTCTGAAGTGCCCCCGGAAACTCCGCGCAGGCGAAGAAAGTCGGTGGTTAAAACCTCCTGGATGCCGTCCGGGAGCGATACCGAAGCTGAATCTGAAATATCGCCACGATTCCCCGGCGCGGAGCTCCGACTACAGAGCCCTTTCCATAGACCTAGTTCACCGGGAAGTGACATAACAGACAGCTCCGCGGAGTTCGAACAACGGATGGAATCGCTACTGCATCCAGACAAGTCCAACTTCACCGACCGA
>JAZLJP010000115.1:0-3968 GCA_045617985.1 Kiritimatiellia bacterium | reverse complement strand
TGGGACGATACCGATCCGTTCTTCGGCGCGATCATCGGCCGCTACGGTAACCGCATCTGGCAGGGACGCTTCACGCTCGACGGCAAGACCTACCAGCTCGACTGCAACGACGTGACGCGCGACTGCCATCTCCACGGCGGTACGCGCGGCTGGTATTCCTTCGTGTGGAAGGCCGAGACGTTCACGCGCGGCGACGACGTGGGCATCGTCTTCACCAAGCGCTTCCCCGACGGCGAACAGGGCTTCCCGGGGAACGTCGACGCAAAGGTGACCTATACGATCACGCCCGACAACACGTGGCGCATCGAGTATGGGGCGACGACGGACAAGCCGACGCCGATGAACCTCACGCAGCATGTCTACTTCAATCTGAACGGCACGGGCGACGTGCATGGACAGGAGTTGCAGATCGACGCCGATGCATACGTTTCGGTGGACGGGAAACTCAATCCGCTGCCCGGGCCGCCGAAGTCCGTGGTGGGCACGCCGTTCGATTTCCGCACGTTCCACAAGATCGGCGAACGAATCAACGACAACGACCGTGACGTGCAGATCGACCCCGGCTATGACCACAGCTTCTGCCTCAACGGCACGGGCTTCCGCAAGGTGTCGGAAATGCGCGGCGACAAGCGGCGGATGGAAATCTGGACCGACCAGCCGGGCGTGCAGTTCTACTCGGGCAATCTGATCGAACGCCGTTGGACGATGAAGGACGGCATTCCGATGATGCCGCGCAGCCACATCGCGATGGAAACGCAACACCACCCGAATACGCCGAACCGTCCCGACTATCCGCAAACGACGCTTCGCCCGGGCGAAACCTATCGCACGACAACTGAGTACCGTTTCCGCGCCCGTTAATGCGGCCTTGACTGGTGCATTCGTTTTTTGATACAATCATCCGTGAGGTCATCGAGGCGCGTTTTTGGCGTTTTGTCCATTTTACGTTAAGAGAAAGATGAGTATGAAAAATCTGTGCTTGTGGACCGCGTATGCGGTGGTGGGGGCGATGGCACTCAAGGCCGACGTCGCCGTGAAGGAGAACATGACGCTTTCAAGCGATCAGGATTGGTGCGGGCGCGGCACGGTGGCGTTTGCCGAGGGCGCGACGATCGATCTTGCCGGGCACAAGCTCCTGGTGGGCCGGATGGCGGGGGCGGGGCGGATTACCGATTCGTCCCGCGGCGCGCCAGGCGAATTGCGCGTCGTCGTGCCGGCGGGAGAGACCTATGGCAACGACGCGGTCGTATTGAGCGGCAACCTCCGGCTCGTCAAGGACGGCCCCGGCGCGTTCAAGCCGACGAAGCGCGGCCACGCCTACACGGGCGGCACCGAAATCGCGTGCGGCCTCATGAGTTCAAGCTGCCACGCCTATACGCACAAGGACGGCCTCCTCATCCGCGCGGGCGCCTCGTTCGACATCGACTCGAAGAACGTGGACGGCAGCAACGGCGCGGCCCATGGCGGTTTCACGCTCGCCGGCGGCGCGCTCGTGAACTCGAGCAAAACCGACATCCATGAGAACTGGGACTCCATCCATTCGATTTGGCTGAAGGCCGACTCGTCCTTCGAATCGGCGGCGTCGCTTGGACTGGTGGGCGCGAAGTTCGGCCCGTCCCTGCTCGATCTCGGCGGGCACGTCTTCACCCTTACCGTGCCGGCGGGCAAGAACTTCCGCCTCTGGAACGCCGACGTGAAGGTCGGCTGCCTGCAGACCAAGGGCGAAGGCGAACTCTGGCTGAACGGCGGCCTGCGGGCGGCGGAGGCTTCGTTCGACCTCGCCACGCCCGTTCGCCTCGCGGCCGACGGCACCGTGGGCAGTCTGACGGTGCGCACGACGAGTACGCGCGCGACGGGCGCGGGAAGCCTCAAGGTGGCCCGCACCTTCAAGCCGGTCTCCGGCTACCTGCACAACTTCTGCCTGCTCGACGGCGCGACGCTCGACCTCTCGGGCGTGACGGGCGCGTATGCCGCCTTTAGCGCCCAGACGCGCAAGTCGCTGCGCTTCGCCTCCGGCGCGACGATTACGGTTGACGTGAAGGGCCGCAAGATCGCGAAGGGCGAGCGCCTCGTCTCGTGGCGCCGGAAGCCGACGGGCGTGACGTTCAAGCTGGCCGGGGCAAATGATGCCCTGGTGGCCACGCGCGCGGGCCTCTACGTGGGCGAGGCGCCGGCGGAGGAGCTGGCCGCCGCCGAGACGCCGGCGCGCGCCTGGGCGAAGTACGAGGAGAATCCCGTATTGGGCAATGCGCGCCTCGGCACCTGCTTCGACATCAACGTGGTCACGAACGGCCCCGCGCCGTTCACGATGTACTTCTCGTGGCGTCCCAAAGGTTCGATCGCGTGCGTGTTCAGCGAGGACGGCCTCACCTGGACCCAGGAGCCGGTGACCTGCCTGCCGCCGAAGCCGGAGCATGCCTGGGAGCGCATCGTCAACCGCACGACTACGGTCAAGCGCGGCGACACCTGGCACATGTGGTACACGGGCCAGGATCCCAAGCGGGGGTGCGTTAGCTGCATCGGGTATGCCACCTCGAAGGACGGCATCCATTTCGAGCGCGTGAGCGACAAGCCGGTGATCGTCGCCGAAGCGCCGTTCGAGCAGCCGAGCGTGATGTGCCCGTCGGTGATGTGGGACGAGGCGCGCCAGATCTGGCGCATGTGGTATTCGGGCGGTACGAGCTACGAGCCCGACTGCAACTGCTATGCCGAATCGAAGGACGGCATCCACTGGAAGAAGTTCGCCGGCAATCCCATCTTGACGAAGGGCGCGCCCGAAAGCTGGGACCGCGACCGCGTGGCCGGCTGCGAGGTCCACCGTCTGCCCGACGGGCGCTACATCATGTTCTACATCGGCTATTCCGACATCGACACCGCGCGCATCGGCGCCGCGATTTCGGCAGACGGCATCACGGGCTGGAAGCGCCTCGCGCAGAACCCGCTCGTGGCGCCCGATCTCGGCAGCTGGGACTCCTGCGCCTGCTACAAGCCGTCGGTCTTCCGCGACGAAAAGAACAACCGCTGGCTCCTCTGGTACAACGGCCGCAACGGCGGCCCCGAATACGTGGGTGCGGTGATCCACGAGGGCCTCGACCTCGAGGCGCCGCCGGAGCGTCTGCCCGAGCCGAAGACGCTGCTCGAAGACTACGTGCGGCGGTTCAACGACTGCGACGAGGAACCCTACAAGAACGCGATTCCAAACGACGCGGCCGAAGACTTCCTCGTGAAGAACATTCCGTACTTCGCCTGCCCCGACAAGGAGATCGAACAGACCTACTACTTCCGCTGGTGGACCTTCCGCAAGCACATCCGCAAGGATCTCGGCTGCTGGACGATCTCCGAATTCCTTCCGAACGTTCCCTGGGCGGGCGCGGGCAACATGATCGTGTGCGCCGCAGGCCACCACCTGCGCGAAGGCCGCTGGCTGCGCGATCCGCAGTACATCGTGAGCAATGCCAGGTATTGGCTCTCGGATGCGCGGGCGAAGAACCGCTGGACCTATTCCAGCTGGCTCTTCACGGGTACGCGCCAGATCGCCGAGCTGCACGCGCTCGACCAACTGCCGGGCGAACTCCTCGACGCGGCGGTTGCCGTGTATCGGCGCTGGGAACAGGGCTTCATGCGCGGCAAGTCGCCGATGGGTGGCGACGGCAAGGGGGCCTTCCTCTCGGTTGACGGGCACGAGGGCACCGAAATGTCGCTCGGCGGGAACGGGTACAAGCCGCTCTTCACGTCCGCGATGTGGAGCGAGGCGACGTCGATCGCCGCTGTCGCGAAGGCCCTCGGTCGCAACGAACTCGCGGCCGAATTCGCCGCCAAGGCGGCGGTGGTCGCGAGTTCGCTCAACGACACCTGCTGGAATCCGGCCGTCGGATTCTACACGACGGCCACGAAGGACGGCAAGAAGGGCACGGTGCGCGAGCTGCACGGCTACGCGCCCTGGTACTTCGGCGCGCCTGTCGAAGGGC
>JAZLJP010000114.1:0-7888 GCA_045617985.1 Kiritimatiellia bacterium | reverse complement strand
CTGCATGAGCGTGATGGCCGCGAATGCGGGCAAGGACATCTGGTGCGAAAAGCCGATGACCCGCACGGTGGGCGAAGGCAAGCGCGTGATGGAGGTCGTGAAGGCCAAGAAGCGCATGTTCCGCCTCAACACGTGGTTCCGTTTCCAGGATACGTTCTACGGTTTCGGAACGCCTGTGGAGCCGATCCGCCAGATCGTGGAGAATGGGCTCCTCGGGAAGGGCCCGATCCAGTGTACGTTCGGTGCGGGCCAGGGCTTCAGCTGGAAGTTCGGCTGGTCGGGCCGCGTGAACGCGCAGCCGGAGCCGATTCCCGCCGATTTCGATTGGGATATGTGGCTCGGGCCGGCGCCGTGGAAGCCCTACACGCACCACCGCGCGGGCACGTCCTTCCGCGGCTACTGGGACTACGACTCCGGCGGGCTCGGGGGTATGGCGCAGCACTATCTCGATCCGCTGCAGTATCTCCTCTGCAAGGACGAGACAAGCCCCGTCAAGATCGAGTACAAGGGCCCGCGGCAGCATCCGGAAGCGGTCGGCCGTTTCGACCGTCTCGTTCTCACCTATGCGGACGGCACCACCGTCTCCCTCGATGGCGACGAAACGCTCAAGGGCGAGCCGCTCCTCCGCGGCGCGAACGGCCTCAGCGTCTACAAGAAGGCGCCGAAGGGCAAGACGCTCCGCATCAAGGATAAGAACGGCTGGTGGCCGGAGGAGAAGGTGCTGAAAACCCTCGCCGAACTTCCGAAACCGGCGAAGCAGCAGACGGACTTCATCGACTCCTGCAAGAACCGCAAGACGTTCGCGCTCAACGAGTCGAACGGCTTCCGTTCCTGCACGATGTTCAACCTCGGCATCGTCGCCGAGCGCCTCGGCCGCGGGTTCAACTTCGACCCGGTCACGCTGCATGCGGTGAACGACCAGGCCGCCGAGCGCTTCCTCTACCAGGGAATGCGCGCGCCGTGGAAGAAGGAAATGTTCGGCTAAAGAAGAGAAAGGATTTTAAAAATGGCTTATCAAGATCCGAATCCGTATGCCGGCTACGGCGCGGCGATGGCTTCCCGCAAGAACGACCCGATGGCCGTCGAGTGGCAGAACGCGAACAACGCGAAGATCGCCGAAGCGACGAAGCCCGAGGCGCTCGCCTCCCATCTGTGGAGCTCCGAGAAGGCGGCGGCGCTCCTTGCGCGCGTGAAGCCCGGGTACCAGACCGACCCGCTCGACCTCGTCGTCATCGCGGCCGTGTCGCAGTATGTGATGGAGGCGCTCCTCGGCCGTCCCAGCAATCCGGCAGGCTGCCAGGGCCGTTGCCGCACCCCGGGTGCTGTTCCCTGCCAGCGCAAGCTCTGGAACAACGCCCTCATCGCGGCGTGCCGCAACACGAAGGACCCCTACGTGCAGACCTTCATGCTCGACCAGCTCCGCTGGTGCAGCTGCAAGTGCCGTCTGGGCGAAATCGGCAAGCTCAAGGATGTCGCGGCGAACGACGAGGTCAAGCAGACCCTCGCCTTCGTCATCGAAGAGCTCCAGGCCCGTTGATCGGGTGAGGGAGAAAGGACGGAAACGCGCCACGCGGGGATTTCTCCGCGCGGCGCGTTTTGCATTTGCACGAAGGTCGGTTGACAAAGTGAATGCGACCATCGTGAAATAGATTCACATTCTTCAGCCGATTTTTGCTATAATATTCCCTTCATGAACAAAATCGTTTCTAAGAGAGTTCTGTCGGAGAATGTGTTCCGGCTTGATGTGGAAGCTCCGCTGATTGCCAAGGCGCGTCGGCCGGGGCAGTTTGTCATTTTGATGGCGGATGCCGATGGGGGCGAGCGCATCCCGCTCACGATTGCCGATGCCGATGTGGTGCGCGGCACGATTACGCTCATTTTCCAGGCCGTGGGCGTGACGACGATCAAGCTCTCGCGTCTGGGGCCGGGCGATTCGATCCCGGCGCTGCTCGGGCCGCTCGGGCGGCCCACGGTGATTCGCGGGGCGGATGGTACGCCGCCCGGGCGCGTCGTGTGCGTGGGCGGCGGCATTGGCGTAGCTCCCCTCCATCCGATCGCCGAGGCGCCCAAGGCCGCCGGCAACGAGCTCACGATCATCATGGGCGCGCGCACGAAAGGCCTCTTTGTGATGGAAGAGGAAATGTGCGCCTTGGCGGGCGAGCGCCTCATCCGGATGACGGACGACGGGAGTTCGGGCCGGAAGGGCCTCGTGACGGAACCCCTCAAGGAACTCTGCGAAGCGGGCGCGGTGGATGAAGTCATCGCCATCGGCCCGCCCGTCATGATGAAGTTCTGCTCGCTCACCACGAAGCCGTATGGCGTGAAGACGGTCGTTTCGCTCAACACGATCATGATCGACGGCACGGGCATGTGCGGCGGGTGCCGCGTGAGCGTGGGCGGAGAGACGAAATTCGTGTGCGTGGATGGTCCCGAATTCGACGGCCATCTCGTTGACTGGAATCAGATGGCCCAGCGGATGGGCACCTTCCGTGATCTCGAACAGAAGGCGAAGGATCATGTGTGTACCCTCGAGAAAATGGCGAAAGGATTCACGGCATGAACTTGAAGGTTTGTCTTGCCCTCGCGTGTCTTGCGATGGGCATGTGCCTCTCGGGGGCGGTGGAATGGGAGGGGCTCTCGGATGCGAACTGGTATGCGGGCCGGAAGATCACGGCCGAGGATCTGCAGGGGAAGGTCGTTCTCGTTGACCTTTGGGGCTACGATTGCTTTCCCTGCCGCGAACTTCTGCCGAAGATGGAGCAGATCTGGCAGAATTTCAAGTCGAAGCCGTTCGTGCTCATCGGCTCGCACTGTATGGGCCGCCATCCGGCGGAAGTGGAGGCGCTCGTCAGGAAATACCATCTCACCTATCCGATCTACGACCATGCGGGGCTCGTGGGCGCCCCGGAATCGGGCGTGGTGCCGTTCCTCTATGTGGTCGATGCCCAGGGCAAGGTCGTATTCAAAGGTGCGGGCTCCGGCGCGGAACGCGAGGCGATTGCGGCGATCGTGAATGCGCTTGAGACGGCGATCGACGTGAACTGCCTCACGGGCAGCGTAACGCCGGTGAAGTTCAAATCCCTCGCGCGCCAGCTCGTGTTGGGGCGTTCGTGCGAAGGGGCCGTGCGGCAGCTCAAGGTGGCGGCGAAAACGTGCGATGCGCGCGGGCGGGAAGCCGAGGAGCTTGTGAAAGCCGTCGAGGAGACGCAGAAGCGGCTCAAGAACCGCATCGCCTCCGAGCGCAAGACGCGTCCCGTGGCGGCGCTCGCGGATATGACGACCTATCGCCAGACGTGGCCGACGGACGGCAAGGCCTTCGACGCGGAGATTCGCGCGCTGATGGCCGATGGCGCCGTGGCCAAGTGCGCGAAGGTGCGCGCCGTCCTTGCGAAGTATCGCGACTTTGAACCGAAAACGCCCACGGCGGCGAAACGGGCGTTTGCGGAAGTGCAGGCGGCCGAGGCCGTGGCCGAGGCGCTTGCGGCCGGTGCGAGCGCTGCGGCCGGCGAGGCGAAGGTGTTCGCGGGCGAACTTTCCGATATCGCGGCCGACCTCACGAAGGCCGCCGCCGCGAAGCGGAGCCGCTAGGCGGGGGCAAACGGGAACCTGGGGGGAGCGGGGCGTGCAGAAACAGAAAGTCAATTTCATCGAACGGCTCGAGCATTCGCTCGTGAAGGTGATCCAGCAACCGGGGGCTGACCAGAACCAGCCTGCGGGCATGCGGCTCGTCCTCGGGTTCCTTTCGGGCGTCTCGTGCGTCTTCCGCAGCGTCGTTGCGATCCGCTACTTCTTCTACAACGTCGGTGTTCTTCGCCGCTTTCCGCTCGGCTGCCAGGTGATTTCCATCGGCAACGTCACGGCGGGCGGTACGGGCAAAACGCCCGTTACGGAGAAATTCGCGCGCGAGCTCACGGCGGCGGGGCGCAAGGTCGCCATCCTCTCGCGCGGCTATCGCCGGAAGGAGCGCCCGTGGTGGCAGCGCCTCTTCTCGGACGTGGTGGAGCCGCCGCTCGTCGTTTCGGACGGCAAGCGCATCCGTCTCGACGCCGCGACGGGCGGCGACGAGCCCTACATGCTCGCCTCGAATCTGCCGGGCGTGTGTGTGGTGGTGGACCGCAACCGCGTGAAGGCGGGGCGCTATGCGATTTCGCGTTTCGGCTGCGATACGCTCATTCTCGACGACGGTTTCCAGTATCAGCGCCTCAAGCATTCGCACGAGGTCGTGCTCGTGGATAAAACGAACCCCTTCGGCAACGGCCACATGCTGCCGCGCGGCGTCCTGCGCGAGCCGGCGAGCCACATTGCGCGGGCCGATTTCATTTTCGTCACGAAGTCGGACGGTCACACCGAGGACGTGATCAAGCGCATCCGCGCGTACAACAAGAAGGCCGAAATCATCGAGTGCCGCCATGCGCCGCGCATCCTGAAGAACGTGTGGAGCCGTGAAGAACTGCCGCTTGACTGGCTCAAGGGCAAAACCCTCACCACGCTTTCCGGCATCGCCGTGCCGCAGGGTTTCGAGGATTCGCTCCGCAAACTCGGCGCGAAGGTGATCTGGTGCGAACGCTATGCGGACCACCACCGCTACGATTCGTCCGAAATCCTCTACGCGCTCAACAAAACGGCCGATCTCCATGCGGATGCGCTCATCACGACCGAAAAGGACGCCGTGCGCTTCCCGCGTTTCGAAACGACGCCCGTACCGTGCTACTACCTTCGTGTCGATATCGAAATCCTCAAAGGCGCGGAAAACTTCGCCGCCGCCGTGGACCATATCTGCAATGTCAAACCGAAGCATTCTTAAGAACACCGCGGTCGTTGCGGTGCTGACAGCCTGTTCGCGCGTGCTGGGCCTTGCCCGTGAAATGCTCCAGAGCCGATTGATCGGCGCCGGAGTCGAACAGAGCGCTTTTTCCGTCGCCTTTGCCATTCCCAATATGGCGCGCCGGATGTTCGGCGAAGGCGCGCTGACGGCGGCGTTTGTGCCGATCTTCAAGGGCGAACTCGAGGCGGACGCGTCGCTCGCGCGGGCGCAGCGGCTGGCGCGTGCCGTGATGACGATGACGCTCCTGATGCTCGCGGCGGGCGTGGTGCTCGCCTGGTGCCTCATCGGGGGGGCGTTCTGGTTCGCGTCCGACAGCGAGCTGCTGGCGGGCAAGTGGGGGCTGACCCTCAAGTACGTGCGCATCCTCATCCCCTACATGCTCTTCATCTGCGGCGCGGCGTTCGGCATGGGCGTGTTGAACTCGTTCGGCAAGTTTGCGGCGGCGGCGTTGATGCCGAGTATCCTCAATGTCGTGTGGCTCGTTACGCTCGCGGGACTCTATTTTTTCACCCGGGGGGAGGTGTCATCGCCGCTCGTCGTTCGGCGCTGTGTCATTGTCGTGTGCGGGGCGATTCTCTTCGCGGGCTTTTTGCAGATGGCGTTCATGATGTGGGCGATGGCGAAGAAGGGAATTTCGCCGTGGCCGAGCTTCAAGGGCTGGCGCGACGAGAAAACGCGGCTCGTCTGGCGCAATATGGCGATCGGCTGCGCGGGCGCGGGCGCGGTGCAGATCAACTACATGCTCGACCAGGTGCTCGCGCTCAAGGCGAGCGACTGGGCGGCGGGCGCGATCGGGTATGCGGATCGCCTGATGGAGCTGCCGCTCGGCATCGTGGGAACGGCGTTCGGCACGGTTCTCCTGCCCACCTTCTCGGGGTACTTCACGAAGAACGACGTGGAAGGGGCGCGCGCGGCGTTCGTCTCCTCTGCGCGGAACATGCTCCTCGTCGTCTTGCCGGCGGCGGCGGCGCTCGTCGTTTTGGCGCCCGAACTCACGCGGCTCGTCTATCAGGGCGGGCGCTTCGACGATGTGGCGACGGTGCGCGTGGCGCGGGCGGTGGCCTGCTATTCGATCGGGCTTGCCTTCTTCTGCCTTCAGAAGACGCTCACCCCCTGGTTCCAGGCGCAGAAGGATCTCAAAACCCCGCTCAAGATCGCGGTGCGGATGGTGTTCCTCAATGCCGCCTTGAACATCGCGGCGGTGTTCGGCCTGCCCGTTGAATGGCGCCATGTGGGCCTTGCGGCGTCAACGGTTCTCTGCGCGGGGATTTCCTGCCTGTGGCTCGCGATGCTCGCGCGCCGGCGTAACGGAGCCCTCGGGTGGCGGCTCCTCGCGCGTCCCGTCGCCCTGATGCTCGCAGGTTCGGCGGTGATGGTCGTCACGCTCATGGCCTTGCGCCAGGTTCTTACTTCCTTCGCCGCATCGGGAACGACAGGTGAAATCGTTTCAATGGCGGCCTACGTGGTCGTCGGCATGGCCGTCTATTTCGGTTTCCTCGCCTGTGTCGGCCGCGACATCCTCCGCAGCCTCGTGCGGGAGTTCCGTCCCCGCCGGAAGGCCTGATCGAGTGTAGCCGCGCCGCCGCGTGTTTCCACGAGCTCGAAGTTCAAAGCCCCCAAGCCGAAATCCTCATTCCCAACGCGGGGTCTGTCCCCATGCGGTTTTCGAAGTGCTGAGATTATGGTGCGGACGAAATTTGGGATCGTGGGGGACTTGTCCCCGTGAAGATTTGGGATCGTGGGGGACTGTCCCCGTGAAGATTTTCGTGAAACAGTGCCGAACGATTCCGTACCGTAATCTTCAGGTATTGTATGGGCCTGTCCCCATGCGATTCCATTTCGGGAAAGGCGTGGCACGCGACTATGAATTAGCGATTGCGATTCCCTCCCCGAGAAGATGGGGTACATCTGGGTTTTCCACCGCCGAACACGCTCAAAACCCGCTTCGCGGGACACGGAAAGCAGTTTGAAAAATCCTCCTTCGGATTCGGCACTGGTCATCCTTCCGTTTCGCATGGATTTTGAAGGAGGGGCCGATGGGCGTGCGAAGCGAAAATGTCCAATCGCCTTCCGCGTCCGGCGGAGCCGGTTTCTGCGTGTTCCGTGGTTTGACTTCCCCAGTGACGTGATGAGGGATTGTTCGAGTGTTGGAATGAAATCAGGCTTGGTGCGTAATCCGTGGTTAGGATCGGCTCTGCGCGCATTTTCCATTTCCCATTCTACATTTGGCATGGCTCTGCGCGAAGAAGGTGTCTCACGCGGAGGTCGCGGAGAACGTGGAGGTGCAGGGACGTCTGCGCCGACTCTATGTACACACTTCAATCGTTCCGCACTAAAATCAAACTTTCCGCGTGAACCGCCCCGCCGAACCTGCTATACTTTCACCGATGAACCGATGAACCGAAAAATCAGAAAACGCCTCGTCGCCGCCGGCCACGCGCTCGCCCCGGAAGAACCGCCCGCCGCAGGCAGGAAGTCCTTCCTCGCGTGGTTCACGGAGGATGTGCTCGGCCTCGACTCGGCGGAGTACCGCCGCGCCTTCTGGCGCGAGTTCCACCGCACGGGCCGCTCGATCGGCCACACCCCGCGCACGTTCGAGAGCTGGCAGCGCGAACGCGGGATCCATCCCGCCGCGCGCGCGGGCGAGATCGGTTCGAATGTAAAATTTAAAATGGAAAATGTAAAACGGCCTTCGTAGTCCACCAGGTATTTTTCATTCTACGTTTTCCATTTTCAATTCAAAAGCGCCGCCCGACCTACTACTCGGCGGAGCGCGCCCGCCGCCTCGCGCTTGCGCGCGAGCGCCGCCGGCAGGGCCGCCGCGCGACGACGAACCCGTGCCCGTCGCTGGACGCGATTCGCGCGCTCTACGCGCAGGTCAGGTGCAACCCCGAGGCCGCGCTGCGCCTCGGCGGGCTCTTGGAGGACCTCGAATGCTACCTCGACAACCGCCCGCGTTTCGCGGGCGCGCGCTGCCTCGGCCGTGCGGGCGGCATCAAGCGGCACCTGCAGGAACACGCGCCGGACCTCTTCGCGCACTACGCGGCGCTCATGTGCTACAAG
>JAZLJP010000113.1:0-24084 GCA_045617985.1 Kiritimatiellia bacterium | reverse complement strand
GACGTGCAGGAACACGCCGACGGCACGAATCCGAACGATGCGCTGAATTTCCTTTTCACCGCGACGCTGACCGTGGTGAACGTCGACGAAACGGTTTCCATCACGAACCATCTCGCCTGGTGGTCGGTCGAAGGCGAAATCGTCGGCGAGGCGACCTTCACGGGTGCCCGTTTCGAGCAGGCGGTTTCGACCGTCGTCACGAACGGCCGGCTCTATGTTTCGTGTTGGCGGGACATCGACCGCGACGGGGGCTACATGCCAGGGGAAGATGACCGCCGCTCGTGGACGTTTACAGCTATGGGTAATGGGCGTCTTTCCCTCTCAGTCGGTGATATGGACGGCGATGGCGTTGGCGACGGTGTTGAACTCGCCGAAAGAACGGATCCCCGTGACAGACTTCATTTCAGACTTCGTTCGCAGATGGAGCTGATCGATCTCGGCGGTGATGAAAGTATCACGAACTATTGGGCCGTGGCTGCGACGTCGAATGGCTGGACGTTCGTGGCTGAACGAGCCAGTTCGGACATGTTCACCACAGTTCATGTGGATGAAGAGACGACGAATGGAACGGTTTGGGTCGTTTGTCGCCGCGACCTAGACAGGAACGGCATACAGGAGGGTGATTCGGACGTGCTGTATGTCAAACGGTTGGGCGGATCGTCTGATGGGAACGTGGAAGTCCTTGAGGTCGGAGATTGCGACGGCGATGGGGTTCCCGATGGCGAGGAGCGTTTGAATGGGACGGATCCATTGAATGGAAAGCGCTTCTGCTGCAACCTGTCGGTCGTCGTGAAGGGCGTCTTTTCAACCGATCGGGCCCTGACGTGTCTTGCCCGTTGGGGAAGTGATGTCGTCGTCGGGCCGGTCGTTGCGACCAATTCCGTCATGGTGTTTGATTATGGACATGTCGTGACGACAAATGGGGAGTTGGCGACGGTTTGTTTCTGGGAAGACCGCGATGACGACGGAACGCTTGGATTGGATGAAAAGGCCGTGACGATGACGTTTCGTCCGCAGGGGCACGAGACAGTGGTGACGAATGTGCTGGCTCTGGGAGTGTTCGATGCGGACAAAGACGGGCTCCCCGATTATTGGGAGGCCGCCCACGGCATTTCCAACGCATTGGCCGACGCGGATGGAGACGGATTCATCAATCTCCACGAGTATTGGGCTGGGACTTCGCCGACGAATGCACTTGAAAACGGCGAAGGCACGGTTCTGTCGGCGATGGCGCACGCGGTAGACGATCGCATTGCCGGGACGACGGCGGCTGTTGCCGCTCCTTATTATGTGGACTACGATGGCGCGTACAGGCGGATAACGAGTCCATCCAATGCCGCTCTGCAGGCCAATGAAAATTGCTGGATGGCCGATGTCGATCTATCGTGTCTTGCCGTATGGAACAGCGTGTTGGATGGTGTCTGGCCGCGGCAGATGACGGCGATTTCGCCTTGGCATGTCTTGACGGCAACCCACATGAATCCTTCGACGAACATGGTGGTAACGTTCCGATCGCATTCCGGGGACATCGTTGTCCGACGTATCGTCGCCCTTTGTCAGATAAAAGGAGCTGCGGGCGGAGACGACACGGTTGGGATTCTCGATGCAGCGCTTCCTGATTCGATTCATCCAGTAGAGTTTCTCCCTTCTGGTTATGAGTCGTATATCGGAAATGGACGTAAATTGCCCTTGGTTCGGGTCGGGAGAAATAAGACATGCAATATCCACGATGTTGTCTGTCTTGCAACGTCTGTGACGAATTTAAATGTCATGAACAAAGTTGAATATTCGACGGAATCGTCCAGACATCAGTATTTTCGTGCTGCATGGGCATATGATTCTGGACATCCGAATTTCTTCTTGCTGGATGGAGAAATCGTTTACCTTTGTCCCACTCGTGGGTATTATAGTGATGGACAGGCAACGGGCTATCTTTGTACACCATTCATCAATCGGATTCAGGGGGCCATGAATCAACTCAGTCACAAGATGGGGATTCCGAATCAACTACTGTCTATTTGGAGTTTTGGCGAATATGGACAGTTGCCGTTTGCGGGTGAACCCAATGTAACGAAAGGCAGGTGAAGAATGAAGTCGGCAAGAAAATTTTTAGCGCTTTTATTGATGTCCGGTATTTCGATTGCCGTGGGAATACGCGGCCTCCAGGCGGCCGATATAGACCTCGCCGAAGATTCCGACTGGCGGGGGACTAATGTCGTTGTGGCGGGGCGTGTGCGCTTGAATGGGCATCGTCTCTGGCTTGACAACCTGGCAGGAATTGAGTCAATTACGGATTCACAAGAAAAAACTTGTCCGTATGGCGAACTGCACATTGACGTTCCTGCCGGGGTGGCGCTTACGAATGCATCGACGCGGATTGAAGGAACGGTGAAGGTTGTGAAGGAAGGGGAAGGTACCTTCTGTTCTTCGACGGCATCGCCCTTTATGGGAGGTTTGCGCATCGAAGCGGGTACGGTGAAGTCGCTCACTCATGGCGACGAGGTGTGCGCCCATGGAATGCTCGATGGTGACATCTTCGTTTCGACGAACGGTGTGTTCGATGTAAACGGAACCTCGATGGTGGGGTACAATTTCAAGCTCGCACGAGGAACGATCAGGAATTCTGGACCTCCAGGTGATATGATGATGCCCCAGCTTATCCATGTAAGTCTTCTCGATGACGCACAGTTCGATTTCCAGCGTGACTACGGAATCATGTCGGGATGGGCCGTTTCTCCTACAGTGCTCGATCTCGCCGGGCACACGCTCACGGTGTCGGTCGCGGAGGGAAGCAATTTCTTCGTCTCAGCTACCACGGTGACGGGGGCAGGAGTTCTTCGAGTGGTAGGGCCGGGAACTTTCTGCCCATGCCTTGGAAATGTGATGATAGAAGAGGCGAAACTCGTGACGGAGTGTCGGATCAACCTAGAGGCCGAGGTGCATACGAATGGTTATGAATCGGATATCGTCGGTGTTGGACCTTGGCGATTGGGAGGAGTGATTGTATTTGGCACTTTTAAGCCGAGGGGGGATTTTGATTGGGTCGAACTAGACGATGGCGCGACGATAGATCTTACGGAACGCACAACTCCGCTTCAATGGACACCTGACAAAGAACTGTTGTTTGCCAATAACGCCACCATTTACATCGACGTGGGCGAACTGCACGGGCGCCAGTGGGCGATTGACTGGAAAGATTTATACTACACGCCTTACTACCTCGCTACGACTACATTCAAACCGGTGCCCGATGCTCGCTACCGTCTTTTGGTGGTGCTGGATAAAGGTATAAGGATTCTCCAGCCGGGTTTCGTCATTACTTTTCGTTAAGAAGACGGGGACTGTCCCCCAAGGAATCCGAACAAGAGATGATCGCGGTGAATGGCTCAGATGCGCCCGAGTTCTTTCGGGCCTTGATTTTCACCCTTCATTTTCCGATGTTCATTTGGTATAATACCTCAAATGAAAAACGCAGTCTTATCTTGTCTTCTTTGTTTCGTCGGCGCTGTCGTGGGGGCTGAAGCCGAGGATTGGAGCCGCATCTATTTTGCGGAAAACCCGGTGGTGACGCATGATGGCGCCTCTTTCTACTTTACGTGGAACGACCACATCTGGTTCGCTTCGACGCACGGCGGCACGGCACGGCTTGTGTCGTCGGTCGCGGGGCGCGAATCGACGCCCGTCCTTTCGCCTGACGGTACGCGCCTTGCGTTCGTGAGCGACTGCGAGGGCGGCTATCGCATCTACGAGTGCCCCACGGCGGGCGGCGGCGGAGCGGTGCGCCCGATTACGTACCACACCGAATATACACGCCCCTGGTGCTATACGCCGGACGGGAAGGACCTCATCTGCACGGGCTACCGCGACAACGCGAACGAGAAGAACGCGAACCGCGTCATCCGCGTGCCGGCGACGAAGCGGGGCCCGGAGGCGGTGCTCTTCGATCTCGAAGTCGCCGCGCCGAGCCTTTCGCCCGACGGGAAGAGCCTCCTCTTCGTTCGGGGAACCGGCTCGAAGGCGCCGGCCCGGAAGCGCCGCCATTCGACGACCTCCCAGAAGGGGACCATCTGGGTGTACGACTTCGCGGCGAAGAGTTTCCGTTCGGTCGTCGATAAGCCCGTTGACGTGCGCGACCCCGTGTGGGCGAGCGACGGCAAGTCCTTCTACTACCTCACAACGGAAAAGGGCGGCATCCGCAACATCATGCGCCGTTCGTTTGCGGACGGGAAGGAAACGCTGCTTACGCACTTTACGGACGAACACGCCGAGCGCCCCTCCATTTCGGCGGACGGCAAGACGGCCGTCTTCCGCCAGCGCTACGACTTCTGGCGCCTCGATCTTGTTACGCCGAACGCCCAGCCCCAGAAGATCACGCTCCATCCCGAAAGCGGCTATGTGGCGCGCGCCACCACGCGCCGCCGTGCCTACGACCGCGTGACGAACTTCGACGAGGGGGGGGATGCGACATTCTGTTCGGACGGCCTCCAGACCGCATTCACGGCGGGTGGCGTCCTCTGGGTGATGGATACCGAAATCCGCCAGCCCCGCCGCGTGGACGGCGGCGCCACCGCCTTCGTGCGCGAATGCGTGTTCTCGCCGGACGGTTCCTGCCTCTACTACGTGGCGGACCGCGGCGACGGCTCGGATCTCCGCGTGGCGCGCCGCGCGAATGCCGCGCGCGACTGGTGGGAGAACGACTCCTTCACGCTTGAGACGCGCGCTTCGGATGCGGAAATCCGCCGTAACCTCACGCTCTCGCCGGACGGCACCCAGATCGCGTGGCAGAATCCGCGCGGCCAGCTCTCCTTCGCGGGAACGAACGGCGTTGTCAGATCGCGCGGCCCGGCGTGCCTCGATGCGGGCGGATACGCGTGGAGCCCGGACGGCAAGTGGGTGGCCGTCGCCTATGGCGACATCAACGGCAATGAGGATGTTTGGATCATCGCCGTCGACGGCAAGCGCGAGCCCTACAACGTGTCGCGCAACTTCCTCTGGGATGGCTCGCCCGCGTGGAGCCCGGATGGCAAAGTGCTCGCCTACGTGACCGAGTGCGCCGAAGAGAACGGCGCTCAGCGCCTTTGCTACGTCTATCTCGACAAGGCCGCCGAAGAGCGCGAGTCGTTCGACAAGCGCTACGAGGAGGCGCGCAAGAAGCTCGGCGCGAAGGATCCAGCGCCCGCTGCGAAGAAGAGCGGCGCGAAGAAGGGCTCCGCGAAGAAGGGCCCGGAGCCGATTGTGATCGACTTCGAGGGCCTTTGCGAGCGCGTGCACATGCTTTCGCGCACGAACGCGCAGGCGCCGTTCTTCTCGCACGACTCCCGCACGATCGGCTTTGCGAGCGACGGGCGCACGATGAAGGTGCACGTGCCGGATAGACTCTCCCCGCAGCAGCTGTTCGGCAAGACGGGCACGTTCCGCAGCTGGCTTGCGAAGGGCGATCGCGTGTTGCGCATCGTCAACGGCCATCCCGCGCATGGCGATACGGAATTCACCTTCCGCGTGTACGACACGGTAAACGTTGCCGACTGGCAGGAACTCGGCTTCAAGACGGCGTGGGCGCGTATCCGCGACCGCTTCTACGATGAGCATTTCCATGGCGCCGACTGGGCGGCGATGAAGGGGCGCTACCTCCCGGCGGCGCGGCATGCCACCTCCTACGCCGTCTTCCAGAAGGTGGTGGAGATGATGCTCGGCGAACTCGACGCCTCGCACCTCGGCTTGCGGGCCTCGGGCGAGAGTTCGCGCGAGTGGGCCGCTTCGCCCGCGCGCTCGGCGGGGTGGACGGATCAGACGGCCCACCTCGGCCTTCGGTTCGATCCCGCCTGGACGGGCGAGGGTTGGAAGATCCGCGACGTCGTGAAGAACGGCCCGGCGGACCGTTCGAGCTTCGACTTCAAGCCGGGCGACGTCGTGCGTGCGCTCGATGGGCGGCGCATCCCTGCCGGGTGCGACCCTACGCTCTTCCTGAACGGGCCTGCCGGCCGCGAGGTCGTTTTGACGCTTGCGCCGCGCGAGCAGAAGAAGGGCGCGGCGGAGCCCACGGTGCGGTTGAGGACGGAGTCGTTCGAGACGGCGCGTGCGCGCGTGGGGGCGGCGCAGCTGCGCGCGGCGCGCGACTTCGTGCATGCACAGTCGAAGGGGCGGCTCGGCTACCTCAACATCGACGCGATGAACATGACGAGTTACTGGCTCTTCCAGAAGGAAGTGTTCAGCGAGGGCTATGGGCGAGACGGCCTCATCATCGACGTGCGCGACAACGGCGGCGGCAACACGGCGGATAAGGTGCTCGCGATTCTCGTGGGCGCGGACCACGCCTACGTCCACTCGCGCGACTTCGCCGAAAAGGACTACGGCTACCCGCTGAGCCGCTGGGAGCGTCCGCTCTGGAACAAGCCGATCGTGATCATGTGCAATGAAGTCTCGGCTTCGAACGCCGAAATCCTCACGCACGCCATCAAGAGCCTGAAGCGCGGCCGCGTGGTGGGCATGACGACGGGCGGAAGCGTGATTAGCACGTGGGGCCGCTCGCTCCTCGACCTCGGGATGCTGCGCGACCCGCATCGCGGCTGGCACCTTCCCGGCGGTACGGACATGGAATGGCACGGGGCCGTGCCGGACGTGATCGTGAAGAACGAACCGGCCGATCTCGTGAAGGGACGCGACGCGCAGCTCGAGGCGGCGATCAAGGCTCTCGCCGAGGATGTGGAAAAGGACAAGAAGGCGAAAGCGCCGTTTGCCTGCCGCGCCGTGCGGTGAGATGAGTTTTAAAACCAAAAGAAGGAGTGTGCAAGATGATGGAACGGAGAGACTTCATGAAGTTGGGTTTGGCGGCCGTGGCGGCCCCCACGATCGTGCCGCGCCATGTGCTGGGCGGCCAGGGGTATACGGCGCCGAGCGCGCGCATCACCCTTGGCGGCGTGGGCATCGGCGGCGTGGGGCATGGCCAGCTCAAGGGCCTCGCGAAGACCGGCTTCCAGGTGGAAGCGCTGTGCGACGTCGACGACGTGCACGGCAAGAAGACCTACGACGTCTTTCCGCAGGCGCGCCGCTATCGCGACTTCCGCGAGATGCTCGCGAAGGAAGGCGATAAGATCGACGCCGTCTACTGCGGCACGCCCGACCATACGCACGCGTTCGTGACGCTCGCGGCGCTGCGCGCGAAGAAGCACGTGTGCTGCGTGAAGCCGCTCACCCGGTCGATGGAAGAATGCTATCTCGTGTGCGAGGAGGCGAAGAAGGCGGGCGTTGCCACGCAGGTCACGGCAACGCCCTGCACGAACGATGCGGCGTGCCGCGTGCGCGAGATCATCGCCTCGGGCATCCTCGGCGATATCGTGGAGGCCTACGCCTGGACGCGGCGCCCCGTGTGGCCGCAGGGCATGCCGAGCGCGCCGTCGTTCACGTCGCCCGTTCCCGCCACGCTCGACTGGGATCTCTGGATCGGGTCGGCCGAGAAGCGCCCGTTTGCCGACAAGTGGCCGGCGGAGAGCCCGATTCCGAAAATGTCTCCCGAAGCCTGGAGCGGCGCGGCCGTGTACCATCCCTTCAACCACCGCGGCTGGTTCGATTTCGGCGCGGGCGCGCTTGGCGACATGGGCTGCCACTGGGCGAACACGATCTACAAGGCGCTCGAGCTCGAGCATCCCACGATGATCAGCGCGAGCTCTACCAAGACGAGCGCCGTCGCCTTCCCGCTTGCGAGCGTGGTCACGTTCGACTATCCCAAGCGCGGGCACTTCCCCGAACTCCGCTTCACCTGGTGCGATGGCCTCATCAAGCCGCCGGCGCCGAAGGAGCTCAACGGCGCGCCGATGCCGAAGGAAGGCGTGATGTACGTGGGCACGAAGGCGAAGATGCTCATCGCAATGGAAGGGAAGGGCTTCTGCCGCATCCTCGACGACAAGCTCGATCGGCAGGCGCAGACGCTCCCGCGCACGCTGCCGCGCCGGGGCGACATCTGGAAGGAATGGCTGATCGCATGCAAGGGCGGCGAGAAGGCCGGCTGCTGCTTCGACTGGGCGAAGCTGATTACGGAATTCGTCCTCCTCGGCAACCTCGCCGTGCGTACGGGCGGTTCTGTCGCGTTCGACCCGAAGGCGTTCCGCGTGACGAACAACCCCGCGGCCGACGCGCTCCTCCGCCTCAAGTACTTCAACGGCTGGAAGCTGCGCGGCTAAATGCCGCCCTTGCCATCAACCAGAAAGAGGAACTTCATGAAAAAAACTTTGATCGGCGTGGCCCTCGCCGCGTTCATGGGGACGGTGGCGATTGCCGAGGCGCCGAAGGCGGCCTACCGGCCGGAGGCGTGGAACCTTGCGGCGCGCGAACGCTTCGCCGCCCACCGCTACGGTATTTTCATCGTGTGGGGGCTCTATGCGAACTACGCGCAGGGCGAATGGTATCTCCATCAGGGGAAGCTCGATCGCGAAGCCTACGAGCGGATGATCGACGGCTTCTATCCCTCCAAGTACGATGCGCGCGAATGGGCGCGCATCTTCAAGCGCTCGGGCGCGAAGTACGTCACGATCACGGCGCGCCATCACGACGGTTTTGCGATCTGGCCCTCGAAGGTCGATTCGTTCAACATCGGCTCCACGCCCTTCAAGCGCGACGTTCTGAAGGAGCTCAACGACGCGCTCAAGGCCGAGGGGATCGAGCTTTCGCTCTACTACTCGCTCCTCGACTGGCACCGCATGGACTATACGCCCGGCCGCGCCTACCTGCCGCGGCCTTCGAACCGCGTGGGCCTCAAGAGCGACTACGCCTCCTACAAGCGCTACATGATGGGCCAGATCACGGAGCTGCTCGACACCTACCACCCGATCAACATCTGGTTCGACGGCGAGTGGGACCACATGGATAAGGATCGCGGCGGCACGTTCGACTGGGGCTTCGACGAAATCTTCGACCTCATCCACTCGCGCCATGCGCTCGTCTTGAACAACAACCATCGCGCGCCGCGGCCGAAAGAGGATATCCAGGCCTTCGAGCGCGACCTTCCTGGCGAGGGCACGCTCTTCTCGCGGGGCCAGAAACTCCTCGCGGATCGTCCCATCGAGCAGTGCGACGTGATCCAGAAGAACGTGTGGGGCTACCGCATCGGCGAAGAGGACTTCCGCACGCCGGAAGACTGCGTGGCGCTCATCGTGCGCGCCGCCGCGAAGAATGCGAACCTGCTCCTCAACATCGGCCCGGACGGCTCGGGGCGGATTCCGCGCCGCGCCGTGGAGGTGTTCGACGGCATCGGCAAGTGGTTCGACAAGAACGGCGAATCCGTTTACGGTACGACGGCCGGCGGCGTGAAGTTCGGCAACAAGGTGGTCACCACGCGCAAGGGCGATACGCTCTACGTGCACTTCCTCGATCCCGAGGTGAAGGATTTCACCTTCCTCCTCGGCGGCGTGAAGCAGGTGGTGAAGTGCCCGGTGCGCGCCGCGGGCGATGTTTCCGACGTCGTCGTGAAGGTGGCGCTTGGCGGCCAGACGCCCGAGCAGTACGTCGTGCCCGGCTCGAAACCGACCTGGAAGATCGTCACGGAGTCGTGCCCCGCGCCGCGCAACGCGGCCGAGGCGATCGACGGCAACCCCGTTTCGATGTGGCATTCGCATCCGGAGCCCTACGACAAGAATACGCCCTTCCCGCCCCCGCAGTCCTTCACGGTCGATTGCGGCGTTGAACGCACGATCAACGGTTTCATCTACACGCCGCGTTGCGACGGGTGCAAGGACGGCCTCGTGGACGTGTGCGAATTCTACGTTTCGACGGACAACATCCATTGGACGCGCGCACTTGAAGGCCGCTTCCCCGATCTTAAGACGAAAACGTCGCCCCGCCGCCTGCTGCTTGCGCAGCCGGTCAAGGCCCGCTACTTCCGCTTCGTGGCGCGCCACGCGCTTCCGAAAAACGATCGCGTGGCGATCGGCGAAGTCGACCTCTGGTAAACGCCTCTTTCAACGGGCGAAACGGAGAGACGCAAGATGGTGATCCATCCGAACGACAACGTCGAGGTGCGCGAAGACGGCCACAAGTATGCGCGTCGCACGATCGCCGCGGGCGAGAACGTGATCAAGTATGGAATGCCCATCGGTCACGCGACGCAGGCGATCGCCCCCGGCGAGCATGTGCATGTGCACAATTGCGCGACGAATCTCGGCGGCGCGGAAACCTACACGTGGGAGCCGCCCGCCGAAACGGCGGCGCCGGCCGCGCCGGCCGAGGTGCCCACGTTCATGGGCTACCGGCGCGCGGATGGGCGCGTGGGCGTGCGCAACGAGGTGTGGATCGTCCCCACGGTCGGCTGCGTGAACGCGCTCTCGGAGCGCCTCGCCGCCTATGGCAACGCGAAGGGCGGCCCGACGTGCGTGGCGCTGGCGCATCCCTACGGGTGCAGTCAGCTGGGCGCGGACCACGAAACGACGGCGAATCTCCTTGCGGCCCTCTGCCGCCATCCGAACGCCGGCGGCGTTTTGGTCGTGGCGCTCGGCTGCGGGAACAACACGCTTGAAACCTTTCTTCCGCGCCTCGGCCGTACGGACGGCGTGCGCGTGATGCGCGCGCAGGATCCGGGCGACGAGTTCGCGCGCGGGTGCGCGCTCCTCGACGAACTCCTCGCCGAAACGGCGCGCGCCCGGCGCGAGCCGGTGCCGGCGAGCGAACTCGTGGTGGGCCTCAAGTGCGGCGGGAGCGACGGCTTCTCGGGGCTCACGGCCAATCCCCTTGTGGGGCGTTTCAGCGATTGGCTCGTTGCGCGCGGCGGCGCCACGGTGCTCACGGAAGTCCCCGAGATGTTCGGCGCGGAAACGCTTCTCATGCGCCGCTGCCGCGACCGCACGACCTTCGAGAAGTGCGTGAAGATGATCAACTCCTTCAAGGCCTACTACGAAGCGCACGGCGAGCCGTGCTGCGAGAATCCGAGCCCGGGGAACAAGGCGGGCGGCATTACGACCTTGGAGGATAAGTCGCTCGGGTGCGTGCAGAAGGGCGGAAGTTCCCCCGTTGTGGACGTGCTCGACTATGGCGAATGCGTGAAGGCGAAAGGCCTCACGCTCCTCACGGGGCCGGGCAACGACCTTGTTGCCTCGACCGTTCTCGCGGCGGCTGGCTGCACGCTCGTGCTCTTCACGACGGGGCGCGGCACGCCCTTCGGCACGGTGGTGCCTACGCTCAAGATTGCGACGAACGCGACGCTCGCCGCGGCGAAACCGCATTGGATCGATTGGGACGCGATGACGAACGGCGATGTGGAGGCCTTCGCGGCGAAAGTGCTCGCGATCGCCTCGGGCGCGCGCGCGCGCAATGAAGTGGAAAACGCGCGCGGTATCGCCATCTTCAAAGACGGAGTGACGCTATGATTTTCAAAACGGAAAAGAAGCGGCGGAAGATCGGGCTCGCGCTCGGTTCGGGCGGGGCAAGGGGCCTTGCGCATCTCGGCATCTTGGCGCGTCTCATCGAATGGCAGGTACCGATTTCCTGCGTGGCGGGAACGTCGATCGGGGCCATCATGGGCGCAATCTATGCCTCGGGCACAGTGAAAGAGGCGCTAGAGTGGGCCCTCGCGCTCGATTGGATGACGGCGGCCAAGCTCTTCGCCGAAGTGAACGTGCCCACCACGGGCTTCCTTCGCGGCAAGCGCATCGAGGAACGCCTGCGCACGTTCATCCCCGGCAAGACCTACGCGGATTTGCGCCTTCCGTTCGCCACGGTGGCGACCGACATCATGACCGGCGAAGAGGTGGTGATGCGAGATGGCGACTTGATGGAAAGCGTGCGCGCGAGCTATGCGATTCCGGGCGTGTTCATGCCGATTGAACGCGAGGGGCGCCAGCTCGTAGACGGGGGCCTCGTGAATCCGCTTCCGATTTCGGTTTGCCGCTCGCTCGGCGCAGATTGCATTCTTGCCGTGGATGTGAACATCGGGAAGGGGCCGGAAGGTTATCGGAGCGCGAAAAAGACGTTGAAGATCTTCGACATCCTTACGAATTCGATCAAGATCTTCGAAAACGAAATGTCGCGCAATACGATTGCCTCGCAGGCGCCGGATCTCTGCCTGCAACCGCCGGTGGGCGATATCTTCACGCTCGATTTCCGAACCGTCAGAATCGGGATCGAGGCGGGGTACGCAACGGCCGATGCGATGAAGGAACAGATCCTTGCCGTCGCCGAGGAAGCATGAAACTCGTTGCGCTCGATTTTGAAACCACGGGTACGGTCAAAGGCTGGCCCAACGAACCGTGGCAGCTCGGGCTCGTGGAAATCGACGAAACGGGCGTGGTGGGCGCGTCGGCGTTTGAGACGTATTTCCGCGTCACGGCGGAGCGCCCGTTTTCGCCGCGTGCGCCGGGGCGGTGGGCGGAACTGCGGAGCGAACTCGCGGCGGCGCCGTCCTTTCTCGAACAGTGGCCGGATCTCGCCGCGCGCCTCGTGGGCGTGCCGCTTGTGGCGCACAATGCGGCGACGGAGCGAACGATTCTCGAGAAGCGTGCGCCGCTCACGCCGTTTGGCCCGTGGGTCGATACCTTGCAGCTCGTGCGCCGTTATTGGCCGCTCATGAAATCCTTTGCGCTCGGCGATGTGATCCACACCTTCGGCCTTGAAAGCCGGGTGGATGCGCTCTGCCCGAATCGGACCTGGCACGACGCGCTCTACGATGCCGTTGCGGGAGCCGTCCTTTACGCGCACATTAGAACAGTAACGGGATAGGGCCCGAAATTCATTCGGACGAATCGATCGCGGCTTCGGCGAGTTTGGCGTCGAGCCGCTTGGGGCTGATCGGCATCGGCGTGTGGAGTTCCTGCGCGAAGAGCGAGATGCGGTATTCTTCCAGCATCCAACGGAATTCGGCGAGCGGCTTCGGCGCGAACTTCACGCTCGACTTCCCGGTTACCGCCTCGGTGTAGAGCACCCAGTACGGCGCGAGAAGCGCTTCCTTCGTGCGGTCGCCCGCAGGGTTCGTGCGCGCGCGTTCCACGCGGCGCGCGGTGCCTTTCAGATAGCGGGCGTAGTGGCGCAGGCGCGCGAGCGGTACGTTTTTCGGGAAGCCCGGATAGAGAAGCCACGCGAGCTGGGTGTGAATCGATTCGACCGTTTCGGGGGCAAGGTCCGCGAGCTGCTCGTCGATCACGGCGGCGGCCGTGTAGGATTCGCCAACGATTTTCGCCATCTCGAATTGCGCTTCGGCAAGGGCGTTCTTCCGCGCCTCAAGGCGCTGCGCGAACGTGGCGGCGTCCCGCACGGGCGGCTGGTTGCGAACGAACGCCTCGCGCGCGGCGCCGGCGAGGAGATCGAGGGAGAGCTGTTCGTCGGCATAGTTGAGCGCCTTGAGATAGAGCTGGGCCGCGAAGGGAAGTGTTTTGCGGCGGAACGGAATCCGCGCGCGCTCGCCGAGCGCGTAGAGAAAGAGGCGCGTGACGCCCGCCGCGTGGCGGAGCTCGGCCGTTACCGGATCGGCGCAGAGTTGAAGCGAGACGCCTTTTTCGGGCCCGTCGTCGTGAAGGGCGGGGAAGTGCTCGAGCTTCCAGCCGGCGCGGGCATCGGTCGTCTTTTCGGGGAGCGTGCCGAAGATCCACACGTTCTCGCCCGTGAAGTCGCCGGGGCGAAGGACGGGATGCGTGCTCGGCGTGGCACGCGGATGCGCGGCCGCGGCGACGCCCGCCGCGGCGAGCGCCGCTTCGAGGTCGCGCGAGCAGGCGAGGATGCGCCCTGTCGCGTCGTCGCGAATGCGGAAGCGCACTTGCAGGTGCGGCGGCAAGTCGAGCGCGCGCCACACGTCGGGTGAAATCTGAAAGCCCCATTTCTCGGCAATCGTATGGCGCACGGCATCGACGAGCGGTTCCGCGCCGGGCTTCAAGTAGGAGAGGAGGCCGCTGACCGTGTCGGAAATCGGCGAGAGCACGCGCCGCTGGGCCGAGGGAAGGGACGAAAGAAGATAGGCGAGTTTTTCAGGCAAGGCGCCGGGCACGAGCCAATCCGCGCGCCAGAGGCGCAGGGCGGGAGCGTCTGCCTTCTTCACGGTGCAGGTGATGCCGTCCGTTTTAGGGTCGTCGGGCGTGTTGAAATAGGTGAGCGCCATCGAGGCGCCGCCGATGCGGATCGTATCCGGGAAGTCGGCATCTTCAAGCCGCTCGGAAGGCCACCAGTCGTTTTTCTTGAGCCGGAGGAGCGCGGCGTTCGCCGGGCTTGCCGCCCACTTGCGCAGGGCCGGCGCGGAGGCGACGTCGTGCGGGAGGAGGCTTGCGAAATGCGCTTCGAGTTGCTCCGCATTGAAGAATTCGGGCCGCCGCGCTTTCGCCGCGCGCCGGCGCAGGGCGTCGAGGAGCGCGTTGTTTTCGCGCACTACGGGGGGCGGATGCGGGAACTCGCCTTCCACGAGCGCATGGCGGATGAAGAGCGCGCGGGCAAGCGGCAGGTTGACGCGCGAGAAATCGCAGCGGCGCGCGGGCACGATCACGAGCCCGTAGAGGACCACTTGCTCCGTCGCCCGTACGAATCCGCTCGTGGGGTCCCAGAACGGCGAATGGTAGCTGTGTTTGCAGAGAGCGCCCGCAACGGGTTCGATCCAGGCGGGGTCGAGCGTAGCGGCCGTGCGCGCGAAGAGGCGTGCCGTATCGACGAGTTCGCCTGCCATCACCCACGGGGGGAAAGCGGTCAAGGCGGCCGGTTTCGGCGCGTGGGCGTTGACGGGGCGCGGTTCGGCGCTCGCGGGGCGCTTATCCTTCTTCGTAAGGACGCTTCCCGGATGGAGGAAGAAGCGTAGGCCGTGCGCGCCGCGGTAGTTGCGCTCTTCGGGGTCGAACACGCCGATGCGGCCGAGGAGGCCCGTGAGGAGCGACTTGTGGAGACAGGCCGAGATGTCGTCCTTTTTAGAGCCCACCGTTTCCGAGAAGGAAAGGTGCAGGTCGCGCGCGAGTTCGGTGAGCTGCCGCGTGAGGTCGCGCCATTCGCGCATCTTCGGATAGGAAAGGTAGGTCTTCTTCGCAAGGGCGCGGGCCTTCGCCTGGGAGAGGGATTCGGTTTCGGTTTTCCACCAGGTCCAGAGCTTGAGCGTGCCGAGGAAATCGGAACCGGGCACGCGGAAGGGCGCGTGCGCCTGGGCGGCCTGTTCGCGGGCGTCGACGGGGCGCCGCCGCGGGTCGTCGCACGCGAGCGCGGCGACGAGCGGGAGGGCTGTGGGGAGAATCGCGTTGTCGGCCGCGGCAAGGAGCATGCGCGCGAGGCGCGGCTCCACGGGAATGCGCGCGAGCTGGCGCCCGATCGCGGTGAGGATCGTGCGCGATTCGCCATCGTCCATCACGGGGCCGTGGGCGACGGCGCCGAGTTCGAGGAGTTCGCGCAGGCCCTCGTGGATCATCGCGGGCCGGGGCGGATCGATGAACGGAAAGCGCGAGATGTCGCCGAGGCGAAGATCGAGCATCGTGAGGATCACGCCCGCGAGCGAGGCGCGGAGTACTTCGGGGGGCGTGTAGGCCTCGCGCGTGTTGAAGTCTTCTTCCGAAAAGAGGCGAATGCAGATGCCGGGGCCGAGGCGGCCGCAGCGACCGGCGCGCTGGCGGGCGGAGGCCTGCGAGATCGGTTCGATCTGCAGGCGCTGCACCTGCGTGCGGTGGATGTAGCGCGAGATGCGCGCGAGGCCCGAGTCGATCACCGAGCGGATGCCGGGAATCGTGACGGAGGTTTCAGCCACGTTCGTGGCGAGGATGATGCGGCGACGGGCCGAGAGGCGGAAGGCGCGCTGCTGTTCGGAAGCGGGAAGCGAGGCGAGGAGGGGGATGATCTCGTCGTTCGCGCGAAGGCGCGAGAGGGCGTCCGCCGTTTCGCGGATGTCGCGCTCGCCCGGGAGGAACACGAGGATGTCGTCCTTCGGCGGAAGGGTGGCGACGGCCGAAGCGACGTCGCGCGGAAGGTCGAGCTCGTCGTCTTCGCGGGGCGGCCGGTACTGGATCTCGATCGGGAAGAGCCGCCCCGGCACGGAGATGACGGGCGCCGCGTCGAAGAAGGCGGCGAAACGCTCCACGTCGAGCGTTGCGGAGGAAACGATCACCTTCAAGTTGCGTCGGCGCGCGAGGATGCGCTTCAAGATGCCGAGAAGGAAGTCGACGTTGAGGGAACGTTCGTGCGCTTCGTCGACGATGATCACGTCGTAGGCGGAGAGGGTGCGGTCGGTACGCGTTTCGGCGAGCAAGACGCCGTCCGTCATGAACTTGATTTGCGTCTCGCGCGAGACCTTGCGCGCAAAGCGATGCTGGTAGCCAACGAGCGCGCCCACCTCGCTTTTCAGCTCGTGGGCGACGCGGTCGGCCATCGTGACGGCGGCGAGCCGGCGCGGCTGCGTGCAGGCAACGCGCCCCTTCCCGCCGAGCCACTCGAGCGCCATCTTCGGGAGCTGCGTCGTTTTACCGCTTCCCGTATCGCCCGAGACGATGACGACGTTCCGCCGGTCAAGTGCGGAAAGCACCGCCTCGCGGTGCGCCGTCACCGGAAGCTCGGGCGGATAGGCGTAGTCGATCGCCGGAAGGGCGGCGTGAGAATCTGGAAGGTCTGTCTGCATGGATATCGCCACCGGCAAGCGGCAGCACAAAGAAATTTCAAGGGCGGTAATAATAGCATAAACGGGAACGCCCATCAAATGAAATTTACACATGACGGATGTCTGTTAGGGGACGCAAAGGATTTCGGTGCGGAATCGTTCCGCGCCGAAATCTTCGCTTTGTCAATCTCCACGGGGACAGTCCCCAGGTGATTTCCACTCTGATCCCACTCCCGTACATTCCGAGATTTCGTCCGCACCATAATCTCACCGCCGCCGTTTCCCACCGCAGATCACGCTCAAGACCGGCTTCGCCGGAAAGGCGATGAGGAAAGTTTTCGTTCTATGCCATTCCGGCGATTTTCTCGTACATTTGATCCTCTTTGCGACCAACCATTCCGGGCGTCACACCCCGGCCCGTGGCGTTACAAGTTCATTTCCTACGGGCGCCAACATAAGGGGCACAATGTGTGCAGAGGGCCACAAAGCCCGATTTTCTTCTTTGAAGCATTGTGCAAAACCGCAGTCGCGCTCTAGGCTAGGCCCTTCAAATCCAACGACATTCGCGAAGTTCTGTCGATTATTTGTAGTTTTTCATTTTTTTAATTAAAAGTGAGAATTCATACGGGGACAAATTCATACGGGGACAGACCCCGTGAAGAGCTTGAGAAACAGATGCGAATTCATACGGGGACAGACCCCGTGAAGAGCTTGAGAAACAGATGCGAAAACAGGTCAGACCTGTTTTCGCATGACCTTTCAAGACTGCTTGGGGGTCTGTCCCCTTGGAAAAGACTGCTTGGGGTCTGTCCCCCTGGGGCCTGTCCCCCTGGGGCCCTCCGTTCCGCGCCGCAGACCGGGGGAGAGGGCGCGGTGAATTACTCAGATGCGCCCGGATGTCTGTTGGGGGACGAAAAGGATTTCGGATTGGAATCGTTCCGCGCCGAAATCTTCGCTTTGTCGGGTGGCCGAATGGACGAGGGCATGGCGGGGGACTGTCCCCATCGCCTTTCCGTATCCGTCAGCAGCTAGATTCCGTGTCCTTCTGCGGTGAGATTATGGTGCGGACGAAATCCTGGACGGTTGGGGACATGGGGACAGTCCCCATACAATACCTGCGTCAGCCGCCGCAGGCTAGAGGCTACAAGAGAGAACATGGTGAAAAACTCAGATGCGCCCCTGTCCCATGCAATGCAAAAAACACTATCAACAGACGCGTTTTTGTGGTACAATGTGCGGCGTTTTGCGGGTGAGAGGAATCGAACCCGGAGGGCGATCGATCTTCATAGAACCGGTCGTGGCACACAGCACGGCCGTTGTCCCCACAGGTAGGGCCCGTTGCCCTCAACGGGCCGGATTCTGGAGCGAAGCGGGGCTTCGGGTGGGCAACCTAACCGAAGCCAAGTGAACGTCGTTCACGTATCGAGCTTTGAGAGAAACCGGAAACTTCTAATGAGAAAGCGAAATACGGGGGCGCGTCCACGTGTCATCACGTGGCGCATCTTCTATTCGTGTTTTCTCATGGGCTCTTTCCGGTGCCCCTCGTAAGACGCGATGAAAGGGTGTGCCACGTCCTTTATTCGGCTGACGAGTTGAAGGCGGCATGACTTGAACGTGAACCTAGGTTCAAGAATGCCGCTCTTTCCTTCTCCGCGCAGAAAGGGCGTCACGAACTAAGGCGCGCGGGGGAAAGAAACGGAACAAGTGAAAACAATGCATGCAATCAAGAAAATTGCCATCTTCGCGTTGGCGTTGATGGCGTTGGCCGGTATGATTCCGATTACGGCGAATGCGGCGGACGAGGCACCGGCGATCATGCTCAGCCCAGCCAACGGTAGTATTTCCCTTCGCGAAACCGACGCTGGGGACACAAATGTTTACTTTAATGTTCAGTTGACGGTGCCTCCACCTACGAGCATTACCGTTGTGCTTGAGGTCACGCGCAATGGAGCTGGCAATGGTTCACTGCCAGTACTCAGTCAATATGAAATTCCGTTTGAGGGAGGGCAGACGAAGGGGGCTTTCTACTTCAGCGAACTTGACGGTACGGCAGAATCTGAAATGGGGGGATTCCGTATCAACGCCTATATCAAGGAAACGACCCCGAGTACCTTTGATCCGTCGAAGACCTGGCGCGAAATCTACCAATCGGCAGAACTTGATTTCTTTGTACGCAATGTCTATCCACAAATCGTGACGGACACTTCTTTTGGGGAGGAGTTGTCGGCGACAATCAATGTGCCGTTCTCAATCAACTGGAGCGTGAATGACAGTCCTGCGGATATGCAGGGCATGCGTGCCACCTTGATGTTCAATGGGGATTCTGTATCCATGACGTTAGATCCTTCCACGAATGTCTATACGAAGGAGATTGTGTTCACAAGTGCGGGTTATAAGACAATTAACTTGACTGTTGAGGACAAAGACGGCGCTATGGATACGTTCACATGGTCTGTCAGGGGCGGTGTTCCAGACGACCGGCAAAAGGAGCTGATCGGGGATTATACCTGGGCGTACAGGATTCAAAATGGTGGGGCGGTCCTCGCTGGCTTGATGGATATCCCTGCTATATCGCCCTCTCCGGAAGGAGCGTTGAGCATACCACCTGAACTGGGAGGGTGTCCGGTTGTCGGCATAGGTGCGGATGCGTTTGCCGGGTGTGAGAATCTGACAATCGTGACGATACCATCTAGCGTGACGAACATCGACTATTACGCGTTTTACGGTTGCAGCGGGTTGACGTCGGTGACGATTCCCGAGGGCGTGACGAGCATCGGGTCTTCTGCGTTTTCAGTTTGCACCGGGTTGACGTCGGTGACGATCCCTTCGAGTGTGATAAGTATCGGGAATTATGCGTTTCAGGATTGCATTAGGTTGACGTCGGTGGTGATTCCTTCGAGTGTGACAAGTATTGGGGATTCTGCGTTGTACGGTTGCGAGAGGTTGTCCACGGTTCATGTTGAGAAGGGGGATGCGGCGCGGGTTCGGGGGTTACTTGAAAGAAGGAGTGGGTTGGATTTGGATTCTATTTCGTTTGTCGAAGACTGGGTTCGGGTTGATGAGACGGTGATTCTGCCTTCGGCGGTGATCGAGGAAGGGATGGCGAAGTATCCGGCTTTGGCGGCACTTGCGGGGGGCGATGTGGAGGCGTTTGCGAAGCTGCCTTCGGCGGCGGGCAAGCTTGACCGTTCGGGGCGGCAGATGCATGTGTGGCAGGATCTCGTCGCCGGGACGGATCCCACCGATCCCGACGACCAGTTCAAGATCACGGCGATTGCGATGGAGAACGGGACGATCAAGGTCACCTGGTCGCCGGACCTGAACGAGAACGGCACGAAGAACGTGCGCCGCTACATCCAGTATGGAAGCAAGACGATCGGAGAGGCCGCCGCATGGGTGGATCTCTTGACCGTCTCCGCAGCGGAGCGGAACGATTACAAGTTCCGCAAGGTCACGGTGGAGATGCCGTAAGGCGAAGTTCCGCGAAATCAGTTCTCCGCCGCAGGTTGGAGGCTCCAAGAGGAGAGCATGGTGAAAAACTCTGATACACCCCGTAGAAATGGGCGCATCTGAGTTTTTCACCGCCGAACACGCTGAAACCCGCTTCGCGGGACACGGAAGGCAGTTAGAAAAATCACCCTTCGGGCCCGCTACTGGCAATCCTCCCTCGTCAAAAGAAAGAAATGCGCCGTTTTGATTTCGGTTTCGCAGAAGGAAGATTTCGTGTATAATATTTTCGACTTCCGGGAACGAAACAACGCGAATGATAGAGGCCGTCCATCCTGTTTGCATCAATACGGCCTACGTCTGCGCCGCAGGCGTAGGCGCGGCTGTTGTTGCCTATGGGGTTGTGCGCGGAATGAAGTCCCTTTCCGGCGGCGTGAAATGCGTTACTGCGGCGTCGCTTGTCGGTTCGCTCATTATCGGCGGTATGGTCGTGACGAGTGTTCATGTCGCAGGTGCCAAGACGAATGACACGAACCAAATGGGAAATGGAGAACGTAGAACGGGTACTTTCAGGAGGGGAGGATTTCATGTGTAATTGATTGAAGGGCTCCTGTCATTTGAAGTCAAGGACGAGAAAAAAGAATTTGAATTGTCAAGAGATTGTGGAGGGGATGTTAAGGGATCGTGGTGGATCTTCACATTGTCTTAACTGGGCGCTGTAAATGAATTGACCTTTGTTTCCTTGCGTTTCGGGTGGGGTTCGGTGTATCCTTTTTCGCGTCGGCGCGCTGTCGCGTTCGATACGAAAAAGGAGACTTGAACATGCTGGCAAAATGTCATTCTGGAGCGGTGTGCGGCGTTGAGGCGCGCACGGTGGAGATCGAGGTGTGCTCGTCGGACGGGGCACCGCAGTTTACCATGGTGGGCCTTCCGGACCAGGCGGTGAAGGAGGCGAAGGATCGCGTGTCGACGGCGATCGTGAATTCCGGCTTCAAGAAATCCGAATCGAACGTCACGGTGAACCTCGCCCCGGCGGACCTCAGGAAGGAGGGCCCGATCTACGACCTTCCGATTGCACTGGCGCTCCTCGCCGCGACGGGGAAAATCCAAACGCACGACTTCGGCGAGTATGCGATGGCGGGCGAGCTCGCGCTTTCGGGGGCCGTGCGGCGCGTGCCGGGGATTCTCCCGATCGTTCTTGAAATGCGCCGCATCGGGAAGAAGGGGATTCTCGTACCTGCGGAGAACTGCGCGGAGGCGAGCATCGTTGCGGGGATCGACGTCTACCCCGTAAGGACCCTCCGCGAGGCGGCGGATTTCTTTTCGGGTACCTTGCAGCTCGAACCCGTCTTCAACGACCTCGAGGCCCTCGTCGCGGCGGGCAGCACGGAGGAGGACGACTTTGCCGACGTGAAGGGCCAGACGATGGCGAAGCGCGCTCTCGAAGTGGCGGTGGCGGGCGGGCACAACATCCTCATGATCGGCTCGCCGGGCGCCGGTAAGACGATGCTCGCGCGGCGGATTCCCTCCATCCTTCCGCCACTCACGCCGGAAGAGGCGCTTGAAGTGACGCGCATCCATTCGGTGGCCGGGAAACTCGAGGGGACGCGTGCGCTCATCACGCGCCGTCCGTTCCGCGCGCCGCACCATACGGTGAGCGATTGCGGGCTTCTCGGCGGCGGCACGCATCCGCAGCCGGGGGAGGTGTCGCTCGCCCATCGGGGCGTCCTCTTTCTCGACGAATTCCCCGAGTTCCGCCGAAACGTTCTAGAGGTGATGCGCCAGCCGCTGGAGGACGGGCATGTGGCGATCGCCCGAGCGGCGGCGGCGTGCGACTTCCCGTCGCGTTTCATGCTTGTGGCGGCGATGAATCCCTGCCCATGCGGGTATGCGGACGATCCCACGCACACCTGCCGCTGCACCCAGCGCCAGATCCTGCAGTACCGCTCGAAGATTTCGGGCCCGCTCCTCGACCGCATCGACATCCAGTTCTCGCTTCCGCCCGTTCCGTTTCGGGAAATGCTCGATGCGCCGCGCGGGGAATCGTCGGCCATAATCCGCGCACGGGTGATGGCGGCGCGGGCCCGGCAGCGTGCACGCTTTGCGGGGCGCCCCGGGCTCTACTGCAATGCCGATATGCGCGCGCGCGACCTTGCCGATTTCTGCCGCCTCTCTTCAGCGGGCCAGGAAAAGATGCGCGCGCTCCTCCTTGAACTCGATCTTTCGGCGCGCGCGTACGACCGCGTTCTCAAAGTGGCCCGCACGGTGGCGGATCTCGCGGGGGCGGACGAAGTGACGGAGGAACACGTGCTCGAAGCGAGCACATGGCGCGAACTCGATCGGGTGTATTGGGCCTAAGGCATGTGCGGCCGTTTCGTCGAGAGGCCGGGGCTTCGGATGTTCGCCTTCGCCGCGACGCTCCTCGCCGGCGAGGTGACGGGTTTTGCGTGCGCGGCCGTTGCGTCGATTTGGAACGGCCTTGCCGGCACGGCGGCCGTGGCCTTCCTCGCGGCTTGGGGGTGGCAGGTGCCGCGCCTCGGGGGCATTGCGCTTTTCACGCTTGGATTCCTGCTCGCGCTGCGAACCGAGGCGGCCTTGCAACGGCTTGTGGATGAACGTTCGGGTTTGTACGGAACGCCGGCCCCCTTGGAATTACGCGTTATGGAAACGGCGCACGTCGAACAGACGAAGAAGGGCGGATGGCGGGTGGAATTCCCCTCGCAACTTGGCGTGTTGCCGGTGAAGGTGACGATGGGGTGCGCGAAGCCGCCCGCCGTTCTTCCGCAGGCCGGGGAAGTTTGGCAAGTGGAAGGGGCGCTCGCGTTCGCGCGCGATCCTGCGAAGCGGTTTGCCCGGCGGACGTTTTGGGCCTCGAAACGCCATCCGCCTCGGCGATTGCGGGCCGCGCCGGCCGGTCTTTCCTGGCAGGCCGTCAACGATGAACTTGCGCGAAGGGCCGGGGCGGGGCTCGATTGGTGCAGGGGCCTTGCCGCGCTCAATCGGGCGATTCTTCTCGGGCGGCGGGCGGACCTCTCGCCCGAGAAGAAGCAGGTATTCGTGGATGCGGGAACGATCCATGTCTTTGCGATTTCGGGGCTCCATGTGATGGTGGTCGCCTGGCTGCTCAGTACGTTTCTCACGCGGCTTGACGTTCCCGCGCGGTATCGCGCGCTCGTGAGCGTGCCGCTCGTTGTGGCCTACGTCGTGTTGACGGGCCTTCGGCCAAGTGCCGTGCGGGCGGCGTTCATGGCGACGATTTGGTTGTTGGCGCCGGTCTTCGCTCGGCGCTCGGACGCGCTCACGGCGTGGTCGATAACGGCGCTCGTCGTCTATGGGTACGCGCCGGAGCGGATTTTCGATTTAGGGTGTGCGCTTTCGTTTACGGTCATGTTCGGGATCGTCCTTTGGCTGAAATGGGCGAAACGGTTTCGGCCGCTCATCGTGTTCGAGCCCGAGTCGAACGCGGCGAAGTTCGAAGCGGGGCTCGGGATTTCGCTTGCCGCGTGGATTGCGGGCGTACCGCTCATGGCACATGTCTGCGGGCGCTTCACGCCCGGCGGACTCCTCGCGAATGCGGTGGTCGTCGTTTGCGCGAACCTTTTGGTGAAGGTAGGCGCAAGCGCCCTTGCGGTGAGTTTCATCTGCCTGCCGCTCGCGGCGATTCTGAACAATGTGACGGCTCTCCTCACGGGAACGATGGACTTCGTTTCAACATGCGTTGCCGCCCTCCCGTTTTCGAATTTCACGGTTGACCCCTGGAGCATTCCCGTGTGCCTTCTCTGGTACGCCGTTTGGTGTGCCGTCTTCTTCTTCCTTGGAAAGATCCTTCCGAGAAAGGCGGAAGACGTCCGCACGTGGTGGAAGTGAAGGCGGGCAACGTTAGGCCGGATCCGAAAAATGTGCAAACACTTGGTTTTCCCCTTGACGAAGGGGCGGCATTATGATACACTTTCCAATCGTTCCCTACGGAAAGGTGGCAGAGCCTGGTTGAATGCACATGACTCGAAATCATGCATACCCGCAAGGGTATCGGGGGTTCGAATCCCTCTCTCTCCGCCAAACGTTTATTCTGCGGGCGTAATTCAATGGCAGAATAGGAGCTTCCCAAGCTTCTT
>JAZLJP010000112.1:0-3279 GCA_045617985.1 Kiritimatiellia bacterium | reverse complement strand
TGGAACTCGAGCGGCGTGAGCAGATGGTAGTCGCATTCCGGGCCATTCCGGCGCACATACGGCATCAAGTTGAAGTAGGCCACGGAGAAGCCCCAGGCCTCCTGGCACCCGCGAGTTCCCTCGAGGTTCGGCACACGCTGGCCCAGGTGGTTCGTCTGCGTGGACTTCGAATTGTGGCAGCCCACGCACTTCGCGTCGAGAACCGGCTGCACTTCGCGCCCGAAGGCATAGTTGCGGCGCGGACCGAACCACGACTTCGGCGTCTGCGGCGTCTTGCGCGCGGCAATCGGCAACGCCGCCGGCGGCGCTTCGTTCTGATTCTCATGGCAGCCCGTGCACGAGATGGTCTCGCCCGGCCCGCCCACGAACCAGGAGCGCATTTCCTGCAGCTTGTGTCCGTTGGCATCGAGCGGCTGGATGGCGATCGGGGTGTTGGCAGGCGCAGTGAAGAGGCAGCTGCCGTCCGCTTCGAGATCGACTTCGCCGATGATGCTACGCGCATCCCACGGCCCCTCGAAACCGATGACGTAGTGCCCGCCCTTGTTCCGCGGCGAGTAGCTGTATTGGAAGAGACGCAGCTTCTTCGCGGTGCCGCGCGGCACACCCTTCAGGCCTTCGCCGAACTCGGCGCTCTGCAGGAAGACGGTGCACTTGTCGGTGTCGTCGTTGCGGCGGTTGATCGAAACGATCGGCTTCTTGCGCGCCGCCACCGGCATCGGTTCGAGCAGGTTGAGGTTTTCCATCCGCCACAGGGGCACGATGTTGTCGTAGATATCGGCAAAGGCGATCATGAACGGCTGGCCGGCATTCTGATGGACGGCCACGAGGAAAAGCTCGTCCGAAACCGGGAACGGATGCAGGAAGAGCGGATGCGAGGGATTCACGAGCGTGTCGCGCGCCATGTTCCGCACGGGCCTCCCCCAGCCGGGAATGCGCTGCATCACGCCGCCAGTCTCGTTGCGGCCCTTCGTGACGTCGAAGAGCACGAGCTCGCCTTCGCGGGCGTGACCGTGGTGGCCGGAAACGATGCCGCAGAACTTCGTCACCGAGCCGGGAAGCGGGCGCGCGTAGAAGAGCGAATTCGGCCAATAGGAATTGGAGCCGTAGAACGCCTTCTGGTCGGAGCCATCGGGGTTCATCGTCATCATCACGCGGGAGAAGTAGTGGGCGCTGTCGGTATATTCCCAACGGAGATAGAGCACGCGGCCGTTGTTCATCACCACGGGGCACCAGCTGTTGTCCTGATCGAACACGAGCCGCTTCACGGATCCGTCGAGTTCCCGCAGATGCGTGTTGCCCACATAGTCGCATCCGCTCACGCACGGTACACCGTGGAAGCCTGAGGTCGCAACGAAGAGCATGCGGCCGTCAGGAAGATAGCAGGGATCGTAGCAGTCGATGTCCGGCTGATCGCGCGGCGAAAGCTGCGTCTGCGAGAGCGGCTTCGCGAGCGGGGTTTCCATGATGCGCCAACCGCGTTCGCCGGGAACGCCGGCGGAATAGGCGATCTTCTGCGCGTCGAAATCAAGATCCACATCCCCCAGGAACGAGGTCGAGGCAACGAGTTCCTGAACGCCGGTACCATCGGTCTGCTTGAGCGGCGCCGCCACGACGTCGTTCACATAGCCCTGCAGCGGCACGGACGAATTGCCCTGCCAGTTGTGGGGCAGGCCCGAAGGCGACATCCGGTTGCGGCGCACCATCAGGATCTTCTGGAAGTCGACCGCCGGATGCTTAAGGTAGATCGCATCGGTGAGTTTTTCCACGGCGGCCGCGGCGGCAAGCGCCTGCGCGCGCGTCCCTTTCTTCGCCGCCTCCACAAGCGGCTTCACCGCGGCGAGCTCCGCGAGCAAGGCGTCCTTGTGCGCATACGCCTGCGGATACTTTTCGGCATACGCCGTGATGGCGCGCGCCAACGCTTCGGCGTTGAACCAAGTGAGGCGCTGCAGGCGGGTGCCCAGCGCCCGGTCGGCGCGGTAGGCGGCGCGCAGCTGCGCAAGCTCGGCGGCCGTCTTCACCTGCGGTGCGCGCGAGAGCCATTCGGCCGAGAGACGCTCGTCATAGAGGCGCTTGGCATATTCCCGGGCAAGGCCGGAATAACCCGTCGCCAGATGCCGGGAATCAAGGAGGCCGCCCTCAAGCTCCATCACGATTTCGCCGGCCGTTTCCGGGAAGTCGGCAAAGAGGCGGGCCAACAACGGTTTCGGCGAACCAAAGTCGGGCTCCTTCGCCGCGAGCGCCACGAGCGTTTCCATCCAGGTGGCGCGTTTCTCGTAGAGTTTCATCAGTTCCGCGCCCTTCACGGCAACCCGATATTTCCGCTGGCCGCCGTCCGGCACACGTTGACCGGCGAGAGGGCCGAGATTGCCCGTATCGACCGTGAACGCATTCTTCGTCGGTTTCGCGCGCCCCAGCTTCGACGACCATTTGACCACCCGGTCCTCGTCAAGCACCATCACTTCCACGCCGTCGAGCCGGTCGGGCATTTCCGGACGATTCCAGAGATTGATCGCGCTGATCGTCTTCGTGCCCTGCAGGTCCAGCTCCCACCATGGATGCTCCTTGCACGGTTTTTCCCGCGTGTGGGTCATCGTGCGATCGCCCCAGGAACGTCCAGGATTGCCGTCGATCGCCCGTTCCGGTGTACCCTCGTGCGCAATGGAACTCTGGCTCGCGCATGCGCCACGCGCCACGTTCTTGCCGTTCTCGAACACCTCGACTTCGGCCAGCGTGAGAATGGCGTTTTCGCGTTCGATGCGACAACGCACATAACGCCCCGCAACAGGCTGCGCCGAAGCGGCAAGCGAAAGTAAAGACAACCCCAAAATGGAGGTCGTTGTTTTCAAGGTCGGCATAGTCGTTTTTCATCCTTCTCGTTTGCTTAATCCGTTACCATTCGGAAATTCAGAAGCGCACAAAACATCCGGCAAGCCTCCCCAAGCCAGCCGATCATTTTCAATGTCGAGATATACGCGCAAAGTCTTCATGTTTGAAATGGTGGTATTGTATCAAAAACATTCCTCATCACGCAATGATTTTGATAGAACTTCGTTCAGCCCATCCGCACATTGGTCCCCTTCAACTTCCCACCTCGGCCACCGTCAACTTCCCACCTCGGCCACCTTCCATCTTCCCCTACCCTACACACGTTTCCCCCTTCTCTGCACACATTTTCCTTTCTCTGCACACGTTTCCCCCAGCCTTGCACACGTCCTTCCCTTCCCCCATATCAGTCGTCGCATCCACAATCCTTTCGTCCGCACCGTAATCTCATTTTCG
>JAZLJP010000111.1:0-21796 GCA_045617985.1 Kiritimatiellia bacterium | reverse complement strand
AGCTCGAGACGATCGTCGATCTCCAGCGTCAGATGGGTGCCGAGAATGTCGAGGACGTCTCGCCCCTTACCGAGGAGCTTGCCGCGAAGGGCGAGATCCCGTTCGAACTCGTCGAGAGCTTTCCGGCGGACCGCCTGATCGAGCCGGATAACTTCCGTTCGCTCTTCCACTACTACGGCGTCCTCTCGATGACCGCCCGCAAGGAGGGACTCTCGCACTTCCGCGTGCCGAACGTCTGCGTCGAAAAGCAGATCTTCAACTACCTGCGCGACAGCTATCGCCGCGTGAAGATCCCCGACTGGATCGCGTGGGACGGCCGCGCGAGCCGCATGGCCTACCGCGGCGAATGGGAGCCGTTCCTCCGCCGCCTCGCGGATGACTTCGCGCACACGACGCCCGTGCGGGGCGACATCGACGGCGAGATCCGCATCCAGGGCTACATGCAGGCCGAGTTCGGGCACCTGCGCTACTACCTCGCGCGTCCCGAGATGGAGCTCGCGCGCGGCTACTGCGACTTCTGTCTCTTCCCCGAGCGCGTCTACAACGGCGACGTACGCGACAGCTACATCGTCGAACTCAAGTACTCGAAACCGACGGCGCCCGAGTCCGACCTCGCGGCGAAGGCGGCCGACGGTATCGAGAAGCTGCGCCGCTACGCCTCCGACCGTTTCGTGCCCGAGCTCGCGCGCGGCACGCGCCTCCATCTGATCCTCTTCCAGTTCAAGGGCACCGAATTGGTGAGGTTGGAAGAGTTGAAGGATTGAATGTTCGGTTGTTCGGATTGTTCGAATGTTCGATTGTGCTTGTCGATGCGTAAAAGGGGGAAGGGGCGAAGCTCCAGCACTCCCAAATGAACATGGAACAATTGGTAAGAAGGTCTGGTAGATGGATCATGAATGAAGGCGGCGAGAGCCATCCTCCCATTCGCTCCGTGTCTTCGTGTCTCCGTTCTCTCCGTGTTTGCGCCGCAGGCCGTAGCTCGAACAAGAAGATGTTGCGGTGAATTACCCAGATGCGCCCTCCGTTTGAAGAATCTTTACATTGGTCGTTCACGATGCTATAATGGCTTTCACATCAAGAGCGGAAATGGTTTCAACAATTGTCGGCATCGCAGGTGCGCTGGTCGTCTGGTGAGTTCCGCAGACCATTCCAGAACTTAGAAACGGAGATTTCAAGATGCGTACGATGTTGAATGTTGCGGGCCGAGGGATTTCCCTCGCGTTGAGTTTGTTTCTCGCCGGGGGCGCGGGAGCGGTGGAGGGGCGCCTCCACCGGGTGATTGCGACCGAACAGAAGGAGCATCGGCTGGTGGTGCTCGAGCCGGTTGCGGGCGAGGATCCGGCGAAGGAATCGGCGATTGTCTGGGAGTGGCGGCCGGAGAAGGATCCCGGAATCCCGGCGGCGGCGCGCAAGACGTTCAGCCATCCGGACGAATGCAAAGTGCTCGGTAATCTCATTTTCATGACGGCCTCGGGCGGTGGATTCGCGGCGATCGATCGCGCGACGAAACGGGCGGTGTTCTACGGGTTCGCGGGCGGGAATCCCCATTCGATCGAACGGCTGCCGGATGGACGCGTGGTCGTTGCCTCTTCGGAAGGGAACCGGCTTACGGTTTTCGACGTGGCGGCGCATCCCTTCGACCCGAAGGCGCAACTGCGGAAGGTCTATCAACTCAATGGCGCGCATGGCGTATTTTGGGATCGCGAAAGGAACTGCCTGTGGGCACTTGGCGGCCATGCGCTTGAAAGAATCGCCTATGACCCTTCGGCGATGACGCTCAAGCAGGAGAAGGCGTGGTATCTCAAGGACGCGGGGTTGCTGTCGGGACACGACCTCGTGCCCGCGCCGAGTGATGCCGCACATCGGAGGAGCCTCGTTGCGACGGCGCACGAGGGATACGTGTGGTTCTCGACCGATGCGCGTGCGGAGGGCTTCAGGGATGTCGTTTCCGTTCGGGACGTGAAGAGCATCTCGTTTCTGCCGAACGAAAAGGGCGAGGTGGGGCAAACGCTGCGGCTCTCCCCAAAGGAGCAGTGGTGGACGGATACTTTCGGTTCCACGGGTTCCTCCGGCCCCCGGCGCTACCATTTGAAAGACGCGCGCTTCTACAAGGCCCGTTATCTCAAATGAATCGCGGGTGGATCTGCCGCTTGCCTGGAAAGTGGTCAATAAGTCTATGATTTTACGACTTATTGACGAGAATGTCGGTTGTTTTGCGGACATACTTGTCAATAAATCGGAAATCTGGTATACTATTGACAACCGAAAGGATGAGAACCATGCAGTTGCTTGGCCGAAAAAAGGAAATAGAAGCGCTTGAACTGGATTTTCAGAAGACGGAATCGCAGTTCATTGCGCTTTATGGGCGGCGGCGTATCGGGAAAACCTATCTCATTCGGGAACTCTTTCACGATCAGTTTTTCTTTTCGCATACGGGGATGCGCGGTGGTTCCTTGAAGAGCCAGCTGATTGCCTTTCGGGCGTCATTGATACAGTATGGGCATGAGAAGTGTCCGGTGTTGAAAAACTGGCTTGAGGCATTTTTCGAGCTCAACAAGTTGATCCAGTCGGGGCCGGCCGGGCGAAAGGTGATTTTCATTGACGAACTACCCTGGATGGATACGCCAAAATCCGGATTGCTGACCGGTTTGGAATACTTCTGGAATTCCTTTGCCTCGGCTCGTCGGGAGAAGGACATCTTTTTGATCGTCTGCGGTTCGGCTTCCTCGTGGATTGTGAAGAATCTGCTGAAGAATACCGAAGGACTTTACGGGCGGCTGACGGACCGCATCAAGCTGAAACCGTTTTCCCTCTCCGAATGTGAAGAATATGCCACGCGCCTGGGATTGGAATTGACGCGGCAGGAGGTGGCCGACGCCTATATGGTTTTGGGCGGGGTGCCGTATTATTGGAGCCTGTTGAATCCGAAACTCTCTCTTGCCCAGAATGTCGACGAGCTGCTCTTTTCGGCAGATGGAAAATTGCGGGACGAATATGGTTATCTCTATGCCTCGATCTTCAAGAATGCGCAACCGCATTTGGCCGTGGTGGAAGCGCTCGCAACTCGGAAATGCGGGATGACGCGCGAGGAGATCATTTCGGCGACGGGGTTGAAAAACGGCGGGAACTTCAAGGTGCTTCTCGACGAGCTTGAACAATGCGATTTCATTCGGAGCTATGTTCCCTTTGGCAAGAGGAATCGTGGTACGGTCTATCAATTGATTGACAATTTCACCTTGTTCCACCATTCGTTTCTCGAGGGGGCGGCACGGGAGAGCGCCGGATTCTGGCTTTCGGCGCAGGAGACGCCGAAGGTCCAGAATTGGCACAGACTGGCCTTTGAACGGCTGTGCCTGCAGCATGTCGAACAAATCAAGCGGGCGCTGGGCATTGTCGGGATTCGCGTCGGCGTGTGTTCCTGGCGAGGTCCGCATGCGCAGATCGACTTGCTTTTGGACCGTGCGGACAGGACGATCGACATTTGCGAGATCAAGGGGTCGTACGTACCATTCGCCTTGGATGCCGAGGAGCACGCGAAACTGCTGAAACGCAAGGCCGATTTCATCCAGACAACAGGAACGGCGCACCATTGCCGGTTCGTGATGATCACATTTGCCGGACTCAAAAAAAACAAGTATCAAGGAGTTGTTCAGGCCGAAATCGTGCTTGACGACCTCTTTCAGAGGTGAGGCGCTTCATGGAAATGACGGAATCTGTTTTGAATAAAGGAGTATCGGCGGGTATGAAGTCCTGTATCGATAATAAGGTTTTAGATTTCCAGCAGAATCTCATTGCCGCGTGGACGGATTACGTGGCGGGTCGGATCGACGCGAAGGCGCTGAAGGGGGCCTCCGCCGGCTTTGGCATCTATCAGCAGCGCAACGGCGCGACGATGATGCGCATCCGCCGCGTGGGCGGCACGATGACGACGCGCGACCTGCGTACGGCGGCATCTCTCCTGCGAACGCACGGTGGCGACTTCGCGCATCTTACGACGCGCCAGGACATCCAGCTCCATGGGATTCCCGCCGGCCAGGTGACGGCGGCGCTCGCGGCCTGCGAGGTGCAGGCGTTCCCGTTCCGCGGCGGTGGGGGCGATACGTTCCGCAATACGCTCGTGAGCGCCTATTCGGGCCTGCATGTGGATTCCGCGTTCGACGTGTTGCCCTACGCCGAGGCGCTCTCGAAGGCGTTCTATTCCTACGACCTCGCGTACGGACTGCCCCGCAAGCTCAAGATCGCGTTCGCGGATCGTCCGGCGGCGGCGTATCTCGCCCAGACGAACGATCTCGGCTTCGTCGCGAAGATCGTCGGCGGCGCGCGCGTGTTCGAGACGTATGTCGGCGGCGGCCTTGGCTTTCAGCCGCATGTGGGACTCAGGCTCTTCGACGCGTTGCCGGCGGCGGATTGTATCCGCGTGGCGATGGCGCTCACGGTGCTCTTCAACGAGAAGGGCTGTCGTACGAATCGGTCGCACGCACGCATCCGGTTCCTGCGGGAGGATCTGGGCGACGCCGAATTCGTGAGGGCGTTGACGGCGAAGCTGGCCCTCCTGCCGGCCGAGGCGCCGCGCGCGGAGGTGGCGGCGGACGCCCGGCGCGGATTCGCCGTGACGGCGTTCCCGGCGAACGACAAGCCGGGCGAGGGTTTTGAGACGTGGCGGCAGCTGGCGGCGACGCCGCTCGTGGGCGGGCGTGTGGCGGTGCGCATTTTCGTTCCCTTCGGCAATTTCACGGCGGAAGAGCTGGAGGTTTTTGCCGACGCGATGGAGGCGCGCGGCGCGGTGCAGTTCCAGGGGCTCGACTCGGGCGACCTCGGGCTCGTTGTACCATACGATCAGCTCGCCGGCGTCTACAACGTGCTCGCGGGGCTGAAGCAGGATTTCATCGTGCGGAGTTTTGCGGGCAATATTCGTACGTGCGTCGGGTGCGGCGTCTGCACGAGCGGCGTCACGGATGCGCCGGCGATCGGGCGTGCCGTTGGCGAACATTTCGACCGGCGGATTCGTCCGCTCGATACGCCGCAGAAGATTACGCTAGCGAAGCTGCTGCTGAACGAGGTGCGCATCAGCGGGTGCCCCAATTCCTGCACGGCGCATCCGCTTGCGCGGTTTGGCTTTGCCGGGCGCAAATCGGCGGGGGCCGATGCCGAGACGGCATTCACTGCCGGCGCGACGAACCCCGTGCGGTTGGGGGCGCCTGATGCGGCCGTGCCGCCGATTCCGGCGGATGCGTTGCCGTCCTATTTGGAACAAGTTCTTTTATCCGTTGTCAAGTAAGAGCGAAATGAGTGAAAATGAGCGATCAGAATTCCATGAGTGACATTGTCGTTGCCGATAAATTCAAATGGAGCGACCTCTTCCGAAAAGAGGATTGGCTTTCCATCTGGATTGCCTTCGTTCTCATCGCCGGTGCGGCGGTGGGGGCGCTCACGGGCGCGTTCGACTTCTCGGGCGCGAAGTTCGCGATGTGGGGATTCTCCGCCGCGGAATTTCCCGACCCGTCGAAGCTGAAGGGGCTTCTTGGCATTTTCAACGCGGCGTTGTGGTCCAAGCTCGGCCTCACCTTCGGGGCGTTGGCGGTACTCTATGCGCTCGGCAACAGGCTCGAAGGCAAGAACCCGTTCAAGTTCCTTGGGGCGTTCGCCGGCTTGTTCGCGCTGGTGACGGTCGTGCGCATCCTTTCGGCCGAGGCGACGTTCAAGCATTATCTCGAGTTCGCCTTCTGGGCGCTCATCCTCGGCCTCTTCATCAGCAATGCGGTTAAAACGCCGGCGTGGCTCAAGCCCGCGCTCCGCACGGAGTTCTATATCAAGACGGGCCTTGTTCTTCTCGGCGCGCAGGTGCTCTTTTCGAACATCCAGAAGTTCGGCCTCTACGGCCTTGGCATCGCCTGGGGCGTGACGCCGATCGTGATCCTCTTCATGTGGTGGTATGGAACGAAGCGGCTCAAGATCGAGAACAAGCCGCTCGTCATCACGATCGCGGCGGCGACTTCGGTGTGCGGTACTTCGGCGGCGATTGCGGCGGCGGCGGCGGCGAAGGGGAAGAAGACGGATCTCGCCTTCGCGGTGGGGACCTCGCTTGTTTTCACGGTCCTCATGATGGTGGGCCTGCCGCTCTTCATCAAGGCGGTGGGAATGAACGAGATGATCGGCGGCGCCTGGATCGGCGGCACGGTCGATTCGACGGGCGCCGTGGTGCTCGCGGGCCAGGCGCTGGGCGATTTGGGCGGGCAAGTCGCGGCGCTTGTGAAGATGATTCAGAACATCCTCATCGGTTTCATCGCCCTTGGCATTGCGATCTTCTTCACGACGAAAGTCGATCCGGCGGCGCGGACGGATGGCAAAGTCGGCGTGGGGGAAATCTGGCAGCGGTTTCCGAAGTTCATTCTCGGGTTCCTTTTCGCGTCGATGTTCTTCTCGTTCTTCATGCAGCCGCATTTCGGCGTTGATGCGACGAACGGCGTCATCAAGCATTTGAAAGAGTTCCAGAACTGGGCGTTCGCGCTCGCGTTCACGTCGATCGGGCTGGAGACGAACTTCAAGGAACTCGGCGCGCAGGTGCAGGGCGGCAAACCGTTCCGGCTCTACATCGTGGGCCAGATCTTCAACCTGATTCTCACCTTTGCCGTCGTGTGGGTGCTCCTTTCGGGCAAGTTCTTCCCGGTTCCGGCGATCCAGAGCTGAAGGGCGGAGGCGTGAGAGGAAAATGAAAGGGTGGATGGTCGCAGGGGGCATGGGTGTGGCGGTGGTGGCCGCCGCCGTGCTGATGTGCGGGCAGTACGGGATGATCCCGGGCCTTGATTTTGGCTGCGGCCAATACTACTACACGGACATCCCCGACTGGCAGAAGTATTTTTCCGTCAAAGGCGTGGTGGATCATTGTCCCCGCTGGGTCTACTTCGTGCTCTTCTTCCTCTGGGGATATGCGATGTATCGCATCTGGGGCTGGCTCGATTCGCACTGACCGAGGGGAATGTGCGGAAAGCGGGAACTTGCTTTTGAGGTTAGATTTGGTATAATCTTCTCACCATGAAAAAACTCAATATCTCCCTGTTGGCGGCGGGCCTTGCGTTCGCCGGTATGTTCTCCGCCTCGGCGGAATCCACGTTCGCGCGCGATGCGCTCAAGCCGTTCGTCGACAACGGCCAGCTGCCGGGCGCCATCAACGTGTTCTACGATAACGGCCGCGAGGAAATCGCGTGCGTCGGTTATTCGGACGTGAAGGCGAAGCGGGCGATCACGCTTGACGACGTCTACATGCAGTGCTCGCAGACGAAGGGCTTCTGCGGCGTGACGATCGCGATCCTCGTGGAAGAGGGCAAGATCTCGCTCGACGATCCGGTATCGAAGTATCTGCCGGAATTCGCCACCCTCTGGGTGGAGACGACGAAGAGGGGCGACCAGGCGCGTACGCTCGTGAAGGCGAAGAACGCCCTCAAGGTGCGTAACGTCCTCAACCACACGGGCGGGTTCCCGTTTGAACTGGCGAATTTCCACGCGATGGGCGGCTGGAGCCGCCGCATGCCGCTCCGGTCGGTGGCCAACATGGCTGCGGCCTGCCCGATCCTCTTCGAGCCGGGTACGCGCGTGCAGTATTCGAACGTGGGTATCGATATCGGCGCTGCGATCGTCGAGAAGGTTTCGGGCAAGCGCTGGGAGGACTTCCTCAAGGAGCGTGTGCTCGCGCCGCTGGGCATGACGTCGTCGGGTTTCTGGCCCACGCAGGAACAGCTCGCGAAGCAGGTCAACATGTATGGTTGCCGCAAGGGGCAGCCGGCGTTCTATCGCGATTGCGATGCGAGCATGCAGCGGCCGTACGGTGACGACCGCGTGTTCCCGAGCGCGGGCGCGGGCCTGTGGACGACGGCGCGCGACCAGCTCAAGTTCTACAAGATGCTGATGAACCTCGGCCAGGGCGAGAACGGCGTGCGGATCCTCAAGCCCGAGACGGTGAAGTCGATCCTCGCGGTCTCCACGCGTGCGCGCGGCCAGGGCGGCTACTCGCTCGGCCTTGCGGCGCCGGAAGTGGACGACGAGAACGCGTGGTTCGGCCATGGCGGCGCGTGGGGCACAAACTGCATGGTGAACTGGCACAAGAAGCAGCTCAAGCTCTGGGCGGTGCAGCTTACGGGCGGCCCGCGCCCGTGGGACGGCGCACGCAACAAGGCGGCGGAAAAGTTCTTCAGCCAGAAGGTCGATTCTGCGGCGGAGAAGGCTTACACGGGCCGTCTCAAGTAACGTCTGGAGCTGATCAGGTCATGGCGACAATCAAATCGTAAAAGGGAAATTGCTATGCTCAGGCTCTGTTTGATTGCCGCCATGGGCGGCCTCCTCTTCGGCTACGACTATATCGTCGTGGCCGGAGCGAAACCGTTCTACGAACCGTTCTTCGGCCTTGTGGGCGATGCCTGGAAGAGCGGGTTCGCGATGTCGTCGGCCGTGTTCGGCTGCATCATCGGCGCGGTTGCGTTCATGCGTCTGCCGGATAAATGGGGGCGCAAGACGGCGCTTCTCCTTTCGGCGTTTTTCTTTACGGCCAGTGCCGTCTGGACGGCCTTCGCCTCGACCTTTGCGAGTTTCATTCTGGCGCGCGTCTTGGGCGGCCTCGGCATCGGCATCGCCTCGAACGCGAGCCCGGTCTACATCGCCGAAGTCTCGCCGCCCGAAAAGCGCGGTGCGCTCGTTTCGCTGAACCAGCTTACGATCGTCATCGGTTTCATCATCGCGCAGGCGGCGAACCTGGTCATCTACAACTCTGCGCCGGTGGCGGCAGGCGCGACGGCGGACGTGATCCGGGAAAGCTGGAACGGGCAGATCGGCTGGCGGCTCATGTTCGGCGCCGAAACGATTCCCGCGCTTGCGTTTTTCATTCTCACCTGGACGATCCCGGAAAGCCCGATGTGGCTCGAGAGCCGGCGGCAGGTGGGGGAGCTGCAATCCGCCGAAGCGAAGAGCGACTGGATGGCGCTCTTCGACAAGAAGGTGATGGGCATTGTTGCGCTCGGCGTGTTCCTCGCCGTCTTCCAGCAGTGGTGTGGCATCAATGTCGTTTTCAACTACGCCGAAGACGTGTTGAAGGCGGCGGGCTACGACGTGAGCGGCGTGATGTTCAATCAGGTGATCATCGGCACGGTGAACTGCCTCTCCACCATCTTCGCGATTCTGCTTGTGGACCGTTGGGGGCGGCGCCCGCTCATGCTCACGGGCGCGGGGGGGCTGGCCGTCCTCTATACGATTCTCGGCCTCTGCTACCATTACCACGTGACGGGCGTAGGGGTGCTCCTCGTCGTTCTGGGGGCGGTTTCGTGTTTTGCGATTACGCTTGGGCCGATTACCTGGGTGCTTCTTTCGGAAATCTTCCCCACGCGCGTGCGCGGCACGGCGATGTCGATTGCCGTGGCGGCGCTTTGGGTGGGCTGCTACACGCTCACGCTCTCCTTCCCGCCCATCAACAAGGCGGTGGGGGCGGATGGAAGTTTCTGGCTCTATGCGGCGGTCTGCGCGGTGGGGTGCGTGGTCATCCACTTCTTCGTGCGGGAGACGAAGGGGCAGACGTTGCGTTAATCGGATGCTGATGGGGGCATGATGAACGGAGAAGACCTACAGGACGTGCGCCGGGAGATCGACCGGATCGACGAAGAGCTCGTGCAGCTCTTCATCAGGCGGCTTTCGGCATCGCGCGAGGTTGCGCGCGTGAAGCAGGAAAAGGGCGTGGCGGTGTCGGATCCTACGCGCGAGCGGGAGATCCTCGCGCGGGTTTCGGAGTCCGTAGGGCCCGAGAACGAACACGCCGCGCGCCTTTTCTTTTCGACGCTCTTCGACATTTCAAAGGCCCGCCAGCGGAACATCCTCTCTGCTGCGCAGGCGCGCGGGGTGCATCTGAACGTGGCGGTGGTGGGCATGGGCTTGATCGGCGGCTCCTTCTACAAGGCGTCGATCAACGCGGGCCACACGGTGGCGGCGCTCCACCACGGTGACCCGACGGGTTTCGAGGCGGCGGATCTGATTCTCGTCTGCCTGCCGCCGGATGCGATCGTGCCGTGGATCGCGGCGCATGCGGCGTCCTTCAAGAAGGGGGCGGTGGTCATCGACATCGCGGGCATCAAACGGGACATCCTCTCGGCGATGGCGCAGGTGCCGCGCGAGGGGTGGTCCTTCATCGGCGGCCACCCGATGGCGGGGCGCGAGGTTTCGGGCTTCGAGAACTCGATGGTGGATCTGTTCGTGGGCGCCTCGATGATCCTCGTGCCGTTCGCGGGCGAAGAGGCGAGCGTCACGGAGAGCCTGCGTGCGTATTTCGCATCCGTCGGCTTCGGCCGCGTGATCGTGACGACGGCCGAGAAGCACGATGAGCTCATCGCCTTCACGAGCCAGCTCTGCCATGTGATCGCCACAGCCTATTCGCGTGATCGGCGCATCCCGGAAACGCCTGGCTTCTCGGCCGGCAGCTTCGCGGATATGACGCGCATCGCCACGCAGGATCCAGCCGTTTGGAGCGTCCTCTTCGAACAGAACCGCGATTCGCTTCTTGATGTGGTGGATGCTTTCATCGCCCGCATGAGTGAATTCCGAACGGCGCTCGCCGCGGCCGACCACGCCACCCTCGAGCGCCTCATCGGCGAAGGCGCCGCCGCCAAACGCGCCACCATCGGCTTGTAGTGTTCCCTCTCATTCCTCCACTCCATCTTGAACGGAATCCTTAGAAATGCTCTTCAATTCCTTTGAGTTCCTGCTCTTTCTGCCGCTCGTCTTTGCGGCCTACTGGCTGCTCGCGCGGTCTCTTCGATTCCAGAACCTGCTCGTGGTGGTTGCGAGCTATGTGTTCTATGGGTGGTGGGACGTCCGTTTCCTCGGCCTGATCGCCTTTACGAGCGCGTGGAGCTATCTCGTGGGGCTCGTCGAGCTCCGCCGGTGGGAGGCGAAGCCCTCGAAGGCGCTCCTTGCCATCAGCCTTCTCGTCAATCTCGGCATCCTCGGGTATTTCAAGTATTGCAATTTCTTCGTCGAATCCTTCGTGAATCTGGTCGGGTTCTTTGCGGGGCCGGTTTCGCCAACGGGATTTACGGCCTTGAATATCGTTTTGCCCGTGGGAATCAGCTTCTACACGTTTCAGGCGCTGTCGTATACGATCGACGTCTACCGGCGGCAGATTCGCCCGACGGCCGACCCCATCGCCTTCTTCGCCTTCATCAGTTTCTTCCCGCAGCTCGTGGCCGGCCCGATCGAGCGCGCCACGAACCTTCTGCCCCAGTTCCTGAAGGAACGCTCCTTCGATTATGCGCTTGCGGTGGACGGGTGCCGCCAGATGCTGTGGGGATTTTTCAAGAAATGCGTTGTGGCGGATAACTGCGCCGTCGTGGCGAACCGTCTTCTGAACGACACGGCCGAGGTGAACGGCCTCGGCACCTGGCTTGGCATGTTCCTCTTCACGATTCAGATCTACGGCGACTTCTCGGGCTATTCGGATATCGCCATCGGCTGTTCGCGTCTCTTTGGCATCAAGCTGATGCGGAACTTCGCCTTTCCCTATTTTGCCCGCGACATCGCGGAGTTCTGGCGGCGCTGGCACATGTCGCTCACAACCTGGTTTCGGGACTATCTGTACATCCCGCTGGGCGGAAGCCGCTGTTCCCCGCTGAAACAGCTGCGCAACACGATGGCGATTTTTCTCGTGAGCGGCCTTTGGCACGGGGCGAATTGGACATTCGTCCTCTGGGGCGCCTTCCATGCGGTCCTCTTCCTGCCGCTGCTCTTCGGGCGGCGGAACCGGCGCTATCTCGGGCCGGTGGCGGAAGGGCGCGCGATGCCGACGTTGGGTGAGTGCGGCCAAATGGCGCTCACCTTCACTCTCGTGCTCTTCGGGTGGGTGTTCTTCCGGGCGCGGTCTGCCAAAGAGGCCGTCGCGTGGTTGGGCGAGATGTTCAACCCGCTCACCTTCGGAGCCCTTCACGGTCTGCCGCGCGCGTTCGCGGCGGCGCTTATCGGCATTGCCGTGATGGCCGTATTCGAGTGGGGCAATCGTTTCGGCGCCCATGGCCTTGAGCGCGTTCCGCGGGTACGGTTTCTCCGGTGGGGGCTCTACTACGTGCTCCTCTGGGCCGTCCTCTTCTATACGCCGGGTTCGCAAACCTTCATCTATTTCCAGTTCTGAGGCGCAGAGCATGAAACGATTCATTTCCTATTTCCTCCTCTTCTTCCTTCTTCCGGGGTTGCTCGGGTGCGGGTGGACGGCGTTCGTGATCGTGAAGGACTGGCGCAGCTACAAGCGCGCGCTTGTGATGCCGAAGACCGCAACGATCGCCGTGTGCGGCGATTCTCAAACGAAGGACGGCCTCGACCCGGCGCTTTTCCCGGGCTTTTTCAACTTCTCGACGGCGGCCACGACCTGCGACCAGGATCTGCTGCGGCTCGCGGACCTCCTCTGCCGCAATCGCGCGCAGGTGAAATACGTGCTCCTTGACGTCTCGCCGCTCAAGATCGGCTATTCGACGGATAAGCCCGTTTCCGAACTCAACGCCGGCCGCGTCCATGCCTTGCTCTATCTCTACCATCTGGCGGAGATGCGGCGCGAATTCGGTTCGGAAGGGGCCTTGTGGCGCGACGTCATCTGTACACGAAAATACAACGAGTTCAGAAAGTCGATTCTCCGCGGGAAGCCCTGGCGCAGCTCGATGGCGGGCGGGTTCGCCCCGGGAACGACGCAGGGATTCCTCAACCCGAAATTGCGTGCGCGGGCGCTTGCCGACGTGGCGGCGAAGGCGGAGCATGTCAACCGCTATCCGCCGGCAACCGGCAAGGAAGCCTTCTTCGGGATCCTCGAAGAATCGATCGGCCTCGTACGGGCTGCCGGCGCGACGCCGGTCGTCACCACGATGCCGCTTTCGCCTCACTTGCGAAAAGCGATCGATCCCGAGCGCCTTTCCGCCTTCACGGCAGCTGTCAAGGCAACCGCCGTGCGCCACGGCGTCCATTATCTCGATTATCTCGCCTTCGACCTCCCCGAAGCCTGCTGGCACGATGCGAACCATCTCAATCTCCAGGGTGCCCAAACGTTCACCCCCCGCCTCGTCGCCGATTTCCAGACTAAAATCAAGAATGAAGCGCGAAAATTGAAATAATCGAATTGCGAAAACATCAATTCCGCACCGAAATCTTCGCTTTGCCGGGTGGGGGGATCGATGGGGACAGACCCCGCGCCAGGGGGATGGATCGCATGGGGACAGATCGCATGGGGACAGACCCCGTGCCGGGGATGGATCGCATGGGGACAGATCGCGTGGGGACAGACCCCGTGCCGGGGGTGAAGATTTCGGTTCGGAACCGTTCCGCACCATCCGTATGGCTTGAAGAAGTCTTCGCGGAGACGCTGCTTGTAGATGAAGGCGAATTCTCTCTGTATCTTGCCGAATTTGCCAGGTTCGTCCTCGAGAGCGACGATGAACCGTTTTTGGACGCTCTACCTGTGGTGGTCGAGGGTGGGCTGCTTGAGTTCTTCCATGTCTGCGCCTTTCATTTTGACGTCCCTACCATGTTTTTATAACTGAACAAACACAATACGAAAGGCTGAAAACGTGCAATTACGTTCCTGGATTTTTCCCGTTTTCGCTTGACCTGATTCCTTGAAGTGTGATAGAATGTTGCCAGCCCGGGGCATGGTGTTCTGGGACGTGAAGGGCTTCTATCTATAAAACCCATCTCGACGCCAAAATGACGCGTAAGCGTCAAGCGGCGCTAGCCGCGTTTTGGGACTCGAGGTCGTTTTTTTCAAGTGGCTCAAATGAAAGGCAACGGCATGAAAAGTGTAATCGTGAAGATGGTGGCATTCGGAGTGTTGGCTGCAATGGCGGACATGACGGTGGACTCGGATCTTTCGCTTACTGAAGATCTCGATTGGCGCAGTCAAGGACAAGTGGCGATTGCCTCGGGAACGACGATCGACCTCGCGGGGCACACGTTGAAAATTTCCGATCTGTCGGGCGAAGGCGCCATTGTCGATTCCTCTGTCGGCGATGGGGGCACGCTGGAGTTGGAGGTTGCCTCCGGCATCAATGTGGTCAACACCGGCGTCGCTTTTGCCGGCAACCTGAAATTGGTCAAGTCGGGTGCGGGCACGCTCACGATGTCCAAGACGCAGCAGACCTACACGGGCGGCACCGACATCAATGCGGGCAAGCTACAGGTGGCGAACCCCGGCGTGAACGCCATTGACTATCATGGGGGGCTGTTTCCGGTAGGTGAGAGAGGGTCTGTCATCCGGGTCGCCGCCGGTGCCGTCTTCAATCCAGGTGGCAACTGCAATTTCAACGTCTATCACATTGTCCTCGATGGCGGCACGCTCGCCAATTGTGCGGATGGTTACGACATGACCCTGCCGACGCGCGAAAGCCTGAGCGACATCGAGCTCACTGCCGACTCATTCTTTCTCGGCGACTATGCGATGGTTTTTGGGCAGACCTCGAAGACGGTGCTCAACGGCCACACCTTCACATTCGACATCGCCAATGGCAGGGTCCTCTACTGGAGCAAAATCGTGGCCGAAAACGGCACGATGCGGTTGCGTTCCTCCGGCAATGGACAGTTTCAGACCAGCCAGAGCGCCATCGACTGGAGCACGGTGGATGTGGAGGTGACCGCAGTACTAAACCCCACCCAGAAATGGACCGTGCGCAACTACACCGCCCAACGGACTTCCGACGGCAACGGCGGTAGCGCCGAATTGTGCGTGAAGGGCGTGTTCACGCCGGAGACCGACTACTTCTACGGTTGTACGATGCAAGACGGCTCCACCATTGACCTTTCGCGGAGAAGTGCGGCATGGTCTTTGACGTCCGCTTTTTCCAGCGGACGCAAGGTTGTCGGTTTCGCCAACAACGCCACGGTGACGCTCGACCTTCACGGGCGTGTTCTTGCGGCAGGCGATCAGGTGATTGCCTGGGGCGAAAACGTACCTAGCAATCTTTCGGGGTTGGCGTTCGTGCCCGATGCCGCGACGGCCGCCGGAGGCATTAGCTTCGCCGTCACCGCTGCGGGTGTGTTTGTGGACGACGCTAATCTCGTCACCGAGGCCTGGTGGACCGGTGCCGAGGACAACTCTGCGCTCAAACCGGCCAACTGGCTCTGCAAGAACAGCGCGGGTGACGTCATCGAGAACGGTCTGCCGCAGGCGATTTCGACCGTTCATTTCGGCGGTCTGGTGGACTTCAATTTCGCGGAGGGCGAATCGCTGGCATGTGGGGTTGTGGTATTCGACGAGGGCTGCAAGCTTGCGGCAGATGCTGACTTGCGACCGCTCGCTTTTAATTTGATGCAGGGTACGCTGGACCTCAACGGGCACACCTGCTGGTTGGCCGATCTGAAGGGAAATGCCACAATCACCTGTTCCAAACAGGTGCCTTGTCCGTACAAGTATTTCCGTTTTGATGTACGGGCGCGCATGAATGGACCGCATTTCGAGTTGGGGGCGTTGGCGCTCTATGCGGAGGACGGCACGGTGCAGTCTACCGGCATCACCACGGATCTCTCGGTGACCACACCCACCGCCCTGCCGCCTGGAAAGTGTTTCACCAAGGATACAACCCTGGGGCAAAACTCCCACTACGGCTACAAAGACGCCGAGAAGGTGGATCATCTGTTCGATACGAATCTGGCCAACAAGTGGTGTGTGGGGTACCTTGCTGGCGGTGCGACCGAAGTCGTTACGGTTTGGTTCCGCCTCCGCGACGATGCCAAGGGGGTGGTCGGGTACAACCTCGGGAGCAGTTATAATATTTCGTCTGCGCCAGATCGGCGCCCGAAATCCTGGACGCTTTCGGGAAGCAGCGACGGTATCAATTGGGTGACGCTCGACGTGCGTGACAATCAGAACGTGACAGCGGTGAATAGCACTTGGTTCCAAGGTGAGCCTTATCCCTTGTGCTACAGCAATCCGGAGGAATGTTCGCAGTTGCATGTGGAGGTTGGCGAAGGATGCAGCCTCAACAACACAGCGGTTCAGATTACCGGGAGTGTGCGGTTGGTGAAGGAGGGGGCTGGTACGTTCACCGCCACCAAGACGCAACAGACCTATTCGGGTGGTACCGAAGTGGTCGATGGCGTCTTGAAGATGGGAACCCTGGGCAATGTGAATATTCTCGGCAACATGAACAATGACGTGACCATCTGCTCGAATGCCGTGGTCGACATCAACGGCAACTACAACAACACCTTCTACCACTATGTCTTCAAGGGCGGAACGCTCGGCTATTACGGGAGCCTTGCGGGCAACAATTTCTATGGCGACTTTGAAGTGCTGGCCGAGGGTTCGGAACTGGCTTTCGCGAATGCCAACACGGGTGACGCCCGGTTTACGCTTCATGGGCATACACTGCGCACTTCGGTGGCGCGTCTTCGCGGCAACACGGTGGTGGCCGACGAAGGCACGATCGACTACTATTGCCGATTTTACGTCGCCGACGTCGGTTCATCTTTCATCGCGTCCAACGCGACGGTGATTGTCAATGCGATGTACCAGTTCACGGGAACGGCGGTGATCGGGTCGTATGTCGAGAAGTCGACTTCCGAATCTCCCAATGGGGCGACATTCGCAACAACAATCTTGAAATCGTTCAAGGCCGATACCGATTATTTCTACGGCTGTAAGCTCGAAGACGGCGTGGTGCTCGATCTCACCGACCGCACGGAGCCCCTGCCGCTGCGAAGTGCGTGTGTCTATAACAACACGCTCGCTTTCGCGGATAACGCCACCATTACGCTCGACCTCACCGACAGCGCGCTGTTTCGTTGCGGCAAAGTGGTTTCATGGGACGTGGGTGCCGCGCCGGCGAACGTCTCTACGTTGACATTCAAACTCGAAACAGGCAGACATCCCGTTTCCTATATGGCTCAGGTGAAGGATGACGGTGTCTATCTCATCAGCAATGGTACGGTGATATTTGTTCGCTAAGAAAGGAAAAAACATGTTTATTTCACGTAGAGAGTTCATTCTCGGGGCCGGTGCGGTTGGTTTGGGCGCCGTAGGTTTCGGCGATACGGCCATCAACTTCACCAAGCTGGCGCCGGGCCGGAAAATGCGTCATGCGGGCATTGGCCTGGGCGTGATGGGCAATGGCGACATCAACAGCATCGCCTCGCATCCCAAGGCCGAGATCGTGGCGCTGTGCGATGTCGACGCGCTTGCGCTCGCGCGGGCGGGGAAGCGCTTCCCCAAGGCGCGGCGCTACACCGACTGGCGGGAACTGCTCGAGAAGGAGCAGGATCTTGATTCGGTGACCATTTCCACGCCCGACCATTCGCATGCCGAAATCACGCTTGCGGCCATGCGCAAGGGCATCCACGTCTATTGCCAGAAGCCGCTCTGCCACGACGTGGCGGAATGTCGGCTGGTGGCGGAGGAGGCGGTGAAGTGCAGGGTGGTCACTCAGCTCGGTACGCATCTGGCGGCGGGCGGCGGCGACCGATTGGCCGTTGAGTATCTCCGGAAGGGGATGATCGGCGCGGTGAAGAAAGTCTATCTCTGTTCCAATCGTTCGACCGCGATGCCGTATCGGCTGGAAGGTCCGCGCCCCGCCCAGGGCATGCCGCCGCCGAAGGGGCTCAACTGGAACCTGTGGCTCGGCAACGCGCCGGAACGCCCGTATGCGCCGGCGATCTACCATCCACGCAAATGGCGCAGCTGGCTCGACTTCGGCACGGGCTGGAGCGGGGATATCGGATGCCACATCTTCGACGCCGTGTGGAAGGGCATGAACTTGGGCCGCCTGGCGCCGAGGACGGTTCAGGCGCAGGTGCAGGAAAGCTGGGTGGCGAGCGCCGCCCGGCGCGGCGATGTATGGCCGCAGGCGAACCACATCACCTGGACCTTCGACGGGGTGCCCGCTTCGGACGGAAAACCGTTCACGATGGAGTGGTTTGACGGGGCGTTCTTGCCGCCGGAGGACGGACAGTCCATCGTGCGCGAAGCTGGATTCAAGGCGATACCCGAAGAGGCGGCACTGGTGTTCGGCACCGAAGGTGCGCTTCTGCTGCCGCATGGAAAAGTGCCGTTCCTGTTGCCGAAGACGAAGTTCGCGGCGGTGAAGCGCCCCAAGATGGGGGGACAAAGCCACTACCACAACTTCCTCAATGCCTGCCTGGGCGGAGAAATGTGCAAGTCGAACTTCCCCGCAGTCGGCCCCATGACCGAGACGATTCTGCTCGGTACGGTGGCGATTCGCTGCCCCGGCGAAATCCTTCGCTGGAACGCCGGGAAGTTGTGTTTCACTGACCATCCCGCCGCCACCGCATTGCTCCGCCGGACCTATCGCAAATATTGAACGCGGTGATGCATCGGGGGATCTTTCTATCGTCGATGAGGATGTTGTCTGGCCCCGCCTTCGTTCCCTCGGTTCCAAGGAAATGCCGCTTTGCAACGCGTCGCGAATTATGCTATAATCCTGAACGTTTCGTTTGAAATATCGAAAGGAGAAGATCATGATCGACTATGAAAAGGAATTCGAACGGCCGGCCTATGCGGAGAGGCAGAGTTTGGTGGCGGCGGCGTTCAAGCGGGTCTATGGCTGGATGTGCGGCGGGCTGCTGCTCTCGGGGCTCGTGGCGTGGTATACGGCCATGAGCGGCTTGTGGCAGAAGGTCCTGATGGGGCCGGGAATGATGATTTGCCTCGTCGTGGAAGTGGCGCTCGTCATCGGCCTCAGCGCCGGGATTCGCAAGATGTCGGTGGCCGTTGCGGCGTTCCTCTTCATCGTCTATGCGGCGATCAACGGATTGACGCTTTCGGTCGTCTTCATCGCCTACAAGCTCGCGGTGGTTGAACGCGTGTTCTTCATCACGGCGGGCATGTTCGGCGGGTTCGCGCTTTATGGCACGCTCGCGCGGGCCGACCTTTCGAGCATCGGTTCCGTCTGCGGAATGGGCCTTTGGGGCCTCATCGTGGCGGGCCTTGTGAACATCTTCTTCGGCGCAACGCGCTTCGACTGGATCGTCTCGATTGCGGGCATCGTGATCTTCTCGGGGCTCACGATGTACGACGCCCAGAAGGTGAAGGCGCTCGCCGCTGCGGAAGGTTCGCTCGATAGCGCCACCGCGCGCAAGCTCGGCATCTTGGGCGCGCTCGAACTCTACTTGGATTTCATCAACCTCTTCCTCTACTTGCTCCGCTTCTTCGGCCGCAGCCGCGACTAGGCGGGTGCACCTGGAACTTATATGAAACATTCTTGCTGGTTGTTCGCGGGACTGATGGCGGCGATGGTTGGAACGGGCCTCGCCGCCTCGACGATTTCTTTGGATGGGGCTTGGCGGCTCGACTATTTTCCGCAGCCGCTGGAGGGTGCCGTGCGGACGCTGCCGCTTGCCGCGACGCTGGGCGCCCAGACGATGACGGCGACGGTGCCGGGCAATTGCGAACTCGACCTCGTGAAGGCCGGGCGCCTGCCGCCGCTCGAAGTGGGGCTTAACGTTCTCAAGCTTCGTCCCTACGAGGCCTACCAGTGGCTCTACACGAAAGAATTTTCTGCGCCGGCAGTGGCGGCGAGCGCCGGCGAAAAGGCGGAGCTCGTCTTCGGCGGAATCGATACGCTGGCGGACGTGTTTCTGAACGGCGAGAAGATCGGCGAATCGGCGAACATGCTCATCGAACGGCGGTTCGACGTGACGAGGCATCTGAAGGCGGGCACGAACGTCGTGCAGGTGCTGTTGCGGCCCGTGATGCTCGATACGCAGCATGCGACGGTGGGCGAGATGGGCGGCCCTTCGGAGCCGGGCGGGGATGGCGAGCGCTATCGCAAGGCGGCGCACATGGGCGGTTGGGACATCGCCCCGCGCGTCTTTGCGCAGGGCCTCTGGCGTAGCGTCGCCCTCGAAATCCAGCCGCCGGTACGGCTGAAGGAGTGCGTGTGGCTCCTCAAGCACCTTGATGCGAAGGCGCGTCGGGCGGACTACAAGTTCCGTTGCCGGCTCGAGGCGCCGTTCGCGATTCTCGATCGCGCGCATCTGCGGTGTACGCTTGCACGGAACGGAAAGACGCTGCAGATGGCGGATTTCCCGGTCTATTCGTTCCACCCGATGGCCGACTTCACGCTCGAGAATGCCGAGCTCTGGTGGCCGCGCGGGTCGGTGCCCGCGACGGCGCGCGCGAAGGCGGCGGGCGAGGCGCCGGCCCTTTACGAGGCGGTGGCGGAAATCGTGGCGGAGGATGGTACGGTGCTCGCGCGCGACGTGCGCAAGATCGGCGTTCGCACGATTGCGCTCGTGCGCGACGACGTCTACTCGGCGGAACGCCCGGGCCAGTTCCGCTTCGAGGTGAACGGCGAGCCCATCTATGTGCGCGGTTCCAATTGGGTGCCGCTCGATGCGTTCCACGGCCGTGACCGTGCGCATCTCATTCCCACGCTCGAGATGTGGAAGGATCTCAACTGCAACATGGTGCGCGTGTGGGGCGGCGGCGTGTACGAGCCGGACGAATTTTTCGACTGGTGTGACGCGAACGGCGTGATGGTGTGGCAGGATTTCATGACGGGGTGCGGCGTCTTCCCGCAGGACGACGCCTACGCCCGTGCGACGCGCGAGGAAGCGCTCGCGATCGTTCTCCGGCACCGCAACCATCCCTCGCTTGCGCTTTGGAGCGGCAACAACGAAAACGACGGCGCGTTCAGCTGGTTCGTGGGGTGGACGATCCATCGCGATCCCAACAAGGACCGTTCGTCGCGCCAGACGATCCCGAGCGTCCTCTTCGAGTACGACCTCACGCGCCCGTACCTGCCAAGCTCGCCCTACTTTTCGCCCGATGTCGTGGCGGGAAAGGCGAAGCCGAGCGAGGATCATCTCTGGGGCGCGCGTGCCTATTACAAGGTGGCGTACTACACGAATAGCCCCTGCTGGTTCGCAAGCGAGATGGGGTACCATGGCTGCCCGAATCTCGATTCGCTCAAGAAGATGATGTCGCCCGCGTGCGTGGCGCCCTGGACGAGGATCACAGGCACGGATCCCCAGCGCGATTTTCATTGGAACGACGAGTGGCAGCTCAAGGCCTGCAATGCGAGCCTCCGCCCGGGGGCGATGCGCCACGGTACGCGCAACAACCTCATGACGAACCAGACGAAGATCATGTTCGGCGAAGTGGCGCACGATGTGGAAACCTTCGTCGAACAGAGCCAGTTCGTGCAGGCCGAGGCGATGAAGACGTTCTGCGAAATCTTCCGTAGCCGCAAGTTCACGCGCTTCAACGGGCTCATCTGGTGGAACGTGCGGGACTGCTGGCCGATCATCTCCGATGCGGTGGTCGATTATTACGGCGGGAAGAAGAAGGCGTATTTCGCCCTGCGGAACGTCCAGCGCAATCAGCTCGCGATGTTGGGAGACGACCATGTGGCGTGGGCGGTGAACGACCGCCGCTATCCCGTGAAAGGGCACGCCACCTACACGGACAAGGCGACGGGCCGCGTTCTCTTCGACGGCGACTACGAGGTGGCGGCGAACGCGAAGACGCGCCTCGGCACGATCTCGTTCGCGGGGCAGGGCCTGATCGAAATCCGCTACACGGCCGACGGCGAGACGGGGTACAACCATTTCCTCTACGGCGAGCCCCCGTTCAAGTGGGCCGACGTCCAATCGTGGACCAAAGACTCCCCGCTCTATCGGTAGTCCGGGACAAGAACCTGCCTGGTACCTGGTGCGGGGGGCTTGGTGCCTGGTGCCTGGTGCCTGGTGCTTGGTGCGGGGGGCTTGGTGTGTCGTCGCGCTGGTAGGGCGGGCGCACCGCGCACGCCGCAGTCCAAGAAGGGCGAGCGGCGCGCACGGT
>JAZLJP010000110.1:0-4470 GCA_045617985.1 Kiritimatiellia bacterium | reverse complement strand
CACAGGCCGTCCGGCATGGCGAAGGACCTCTACTGGAAGACCTTCAGCTACCTGGTCGGCATTGCGCCGAAGTTCGGCAAGGGACCGCACAGGGGCTACTGCTTCCGTGTCAGGGCCCCGATGTTCGCCGTCGACTCCTCCGCCATCAAGCTCACGATGAACAGCTTCGACCGGGCGCGGCACCGCCGCTCGAAGGCCGCCGCGAAGCTGCACCTGACGTTCGACCCCGGCAGCCGGCTTCCGTCGTTCGCCGTCGTGGAGGACGCCGCGCACCACGATTCCGCAAGGGCCGCGGAGCTGGCCGCGAACCTGAAGCGGGGCGACATCGCCGTCGCGGACCGCGCCTACACCGACTGCGGCCTCATGAACGGGCTCGACGGGCGCGGCGTGTGGTTCGTGACGCGCCAGAAGCGGAACGTGAAGACGACGGCCGTCGGGGAGTTGCGGACGCCGACCGTCGCGACTTCCGAAAGGAAGACGCAGATACTCGGGGACGAGATCGTCGTTCCCTCGAAGGAGTCGACCGCCGCGAAGTACAATGGCGTTCTCCGCCGCGTCACGGCCGTCGTTGAAATCCGGGGACAGATGAAGGAGATGGTGTTCCTGACCGACAACCCCGAATGGTCCGCGCGCACGGTGGCCGAGATCCACCGCGACCGCTGGGGCATCGATACGTCCTTCAAGGAGCTCAGGCAGACCTGCCGGATCCACGACTTCATCGGCTGCAGCGAGAATGCCGTGCAGTGGCAGGTGTGGACGGGACTGCTCGCCCACCTCATGCTCAGACATCTCGCCTGTCTGTCGAAGCGGGGGTTGGGCTTCTCCCGGCTGGCGGGCGTCGTCCGCGGAACGCCCTGGATTCGCCGCAACCTCATCGGGACCCTGCGCCCGTATGGGACAGCAGGGCCCGTGGAAACTCCGGCCGCCAGGCCGAAACGCCTTTATTTCCAGGCCGTCCTGGACTTCGGCGCCTCGGCAATGGGACGGCAGACATGCTGAGATCGCGGCTTTTACGGGAGTTTGCGTCATCGGGTTGGAAAAACTACATCAGACAGAGACAGAACAACTCATAGATTCGTTCGATAATGACGTTTTATGCGACGCCATGAAATTCGTTATTTTCCGAATGGGACGATAGTGCTCCGCGTCCTAACGTCCATTTGGGCTCCAGTTCAATATCGTCTGCCGCATACCCCTTATCCAATAATCTAACAACACATTCCAAAACCACGAAATTCTCGTTATGAGAGAAATTGCACGTGGTCTTATCGTTCACAAGCAATCCATCGGGATATTTGATGTTATCCGTCTCAACGTTAAAATTCACAGACACCAAGCAAGTGATCGAATATTGCTTGACCCACAGATCGTCCGCGCGCTTTTCAAAATCAAGCGCGACAAGCATATCTTTCAAATTCTGCTTAGTAACCCTGACATCTCCCTGCCCATTTACCGATCATCATCCGTATCGCCTAACAAATTCCCCTGCACTTCAAACAACGGGACAACTTTACGACGAACACCAACCTCATACTCCAGCATGAGGTTAATCAGCTCCTTACCGTCGATAAGCGCAATAGGAGCCTTGTCCATCTTGCTGGCCTCTTCCCGCGCACCAGCACTGAAATCACTCGTCGTGACGATGCAACCCTGCTCATGCGCACCAAGACTGCCGCGAACTTGCTGCACAATCGGTGCCTGAACATTGCGCTTCCAGCGCTTTGCCTGAATCGCAAGCTCTGTGCGAATCACACCGCCTGTCACCATTGTGCCGCGAACGTCTATACCACCATCGCCCGAGAGCCGTGTACGCGACACCTCACGAAACCCAATCTCACGAAAAAGTCGCGAGATAAGTTCTTCGAACTCTTCCGGCTTGAGCGCCATCAGTTTTGCCTTCAGTTTCTTGCGAACATCTTCATGATGTTGCTGAACCTGAAAGTCAACACCGGCCTTATCCCAAACCGTCAGCGCCACAAGCCCCTTGCCACACTGCACAAATCGCGGCACTTCACCCCGCTTACGCAAACGCTGGACTTCTTGTATGATCTGCGCATACATAGTCGCCTCCGGCGTCTGACCAGAGGTCTTCAACCACCCATTAGACAATGCCGTACGGGTAATATCAAGATAATGCATCGGTTTATGACAACCCTGCGCCTTCAGAACTTTCTCGGCACAATCGGTAAACGAATACGTCCTACCATCAACCGCCGTATGTTTCGTCTCAAAGTCAGTTAGCGGCATTTGCACCTGCGGTTCTTCAACCTTTACCCCAGACAAAACAAATCGTCCATTCCCCACATTCACAAACCGTGACTTTGCGCCCAACTTCTTGATATCCACATAAAGCCGTGCCCCCAAAGTCTGTTCGGGCGTTTTGCCTTTCGTGCTCCACGTTCCCGATTCAAGGATTGGACGAATGATTTCAGAAGGCGACATCGGGCAATCCGACTTCCTCAACACCTCATAGGCCGCATCAAGTAAAGACATTCCCCTTGCTCCCGGCTTCTGTACTGGCGTGTCAATATTTGCCATTTCGTCTCCCGTTCCCTTCTTCATCTTGTACAACCAATCCTACACAACGGACAAATTCATCGCAAGCCCGGATAAACGATTCGTCTACACCCGGGTTTCCCCATTCTGGCACAATGGGCCTTACTCTTCGATTATTAAGTTCAAATACCATATCTCACTACGCAGGTTATTATACCATAATCTCGTTGTTTGGAAAAGATTGGGGACAAAGAGATTTTGTTTGTTTCTGGGATCCAAACACCCGCAGTACGAATATAACGCGGCGTTGCGTCATTCTCACACTCAACGCCCGCCTCTCCCACACCATATTCCGGCGGTGCGGAAAGCAATTGAACCCAATTTGACCGCGGGATAGCGGAAGTTTGCCGCCAGACGCTTGAAGGCAACATACTTCGGATCGAACCGATCAAACAACTCGCTTGATTTGGCTATGAACTTTTGCACGATCTTAAATCCTATGTCTCATGTAAAGGAAATGGCGTTTTGTTATACATGACAGTTGAAATGTATATAGCAAAAGCCGTTTTACTATGCACATCCGATACGATCTGTATAAGAAATGGCGTTTTGCCATACGGATTGCCTCACGGTATTTGAGGACTTCCTTGGCTGCTGGCGACTTCTCGAAATTCTCCGCCTTGATCTCACACCGATAGAGATCGTCTTGCGTCGTGACAATGCTCTCGACCTACGACGAATCTTTCGCCTCTTGAAGCGTCAATGTGCGGATGAGGATGTTCTCATTTGGTATCGTACGGACGACACCCTTCAACTCAGCCAACTGACGATGGGCAAGACTCGCCTGTTTGAGAATTGCCTTGTTCTCAAGATCAAACTTAAGCGGCAACTCCGATATCTCGTACTCATTCATCTCCCCGCTCCTTCGTCGTCCAGATGCGGAATTGCGTCGCCCGGGCCGAATTGACACGATACCCAACGGCAATAATGGCATCCAGATTGTAGCGCCTTATCTGCCGAGTCACCCGACGATCAACCATCAACTGCTGAAAAATTGAGGCTTCGGGCATAAGTGAGGGTCGGCAGAAGCCCTCTCATGGCACCTCCAGTCGTATTGAGTTCATTGAGAGCGACAACCGCCCGCTGCACTTCAACCGTTCCCACACAAAATCAAACTTTCCGCTTGAACCGTCCCGCCCGCTTTGCTATACTCGTACCCGATGAACCGAAACATCAGAAAACGCCTCGCCGCCGACGGCCGCGCGCTCGCCCCGGATGAATCGCCCGCGAAGCCCTTCTTCGCGTGGTTCGAGCAGGACGTCCTCGGCCTCGACTCGGAGGAGTACCGCCGCGCCTTCTGGCGCGAGTTCCACCGCACGGGCCACTCGATCGGCCATACCCCGCGCACGTTCGAGAGCTGGCAGCGCGAACGCGGGGTCCATCCCGCCGCACGCGCGGGCGAGATCCTCATGGTCTACCTCTTCGTCGGCGGGGCGAGCCTCGCCTTCTGGTTCGTCCGCGAGGCGGTCCGCCGCCACCTGAACCGCGTGCGCCGCCCCTCCTACTACGCGGCGGAACGCGCCCGCCGCCTCGCGCTCGCGCGCGAGCGCCGCCGACAGGGGCGCCGCGCAACGGCGAACCCGCGCCCCTCGCTGGACGCGATCCGCGCGCTCTACGGGCAGGTGAGGCGCAACCCCGAGGCCGCGCTGCGCCTCGGCGGGCTCTTGGAGGACCTCGAATGCTACCTCGACAACCGCCCGCGCTTCGCGGGCGACCGGTGCCTCGGCCGCGCGGGCGGCATCAAGCGGCACCTGCAGGAGCACGCGCCGGACCTCTTCGCGCACTACGCGGCGCTCATGCGCTACAAGGCGATCGCGAAGCGCTTCCGCCAGGCGGCCGGCGTCGCCGACCCCGTGCGCGCCGAGGCGCTCGTGCCCGGCGCGGCGGAGGGGCGCGCCGAGCCGGCGGCGCGGG
>JAZLJP010000109.1:0-40070 GCA_045617985.1 Kiritimatiellia bacterium | reverse complement strand
GCCATCCGTGCCGAGGTGCTTGATCACGGCATCGCCCGTGCGGGTCATGATGTTCATGTTCACGACGACGTACGGCGAATCCGTGATTTCGATGCCGTACTGGGTGATGGGGTTCCCGATCGGGCCCATCGCGAACGGGATGACGTACATCGTGCGGCCCTTCATGCAGCCCTTGTAGCTCTTGAGCATGAGCGCCTTCATCTGGTCCGGATCCATCCAGTGGTTCGTCGGGCCCGCGTCGATTTCCTTCTTCGAGCAGATGAACGTACGACCTTCAGCGCGTGCCACGTCGCTCTCGTGGGAGCGGGCGAGGTAGCAATCAGGACGCTTCTTGGGGTTCAGCTTGATGAACTGACCGTTCTTGACCATCATCTCGCAGATCGCGAGGTGCTCTTCCTTGGTGCCCGTCACGACAACGATCTTGTCAGGCGTGCAGACCTTGTTCCACTTGTCAACCCAATCGAACACCTTGGCGTTCGCGAATTTCGGCGTCTTGGCCATGTTATTCATTCTCCTTAGTTGTTTCCGGATACTCCCGGAGAAAAAAGATAGCGTATAGTTTACAATTTCGGCGCGATTTTATCAAGCTCGAAATCAAAGGAATTTTATTTTGTGGACTTTGCAATGGATGCCGTCCCCACGCCGCCCAGCGCGTGCGCCGTGGGGATCCCCTCTTCCGGCAATCGTTTAACGCAGAATCAGCGTCAGACCGCTTATGAAGTAGACGCCGTCGTCACGACACTTGAGAGAGCCGCCGCGATCCACGAGGCGGAAGCGAAGCTTCTTGATGTTCGGCGGAGGATTGTCCGCCGGCCAGGCCAGCACCTTCTCGAGGGTCCCCAGCTTGCGCGTACCAAAGGCAAGGCCGATTCTCGCATCGTCGGCAAAAAGCAGGTCCGTACAAGATCCCGTCGCCTTCGGCAGCGTCCAGGCGCCGGCCTTTCCTGCCAGGTTGATCGTCGCGCCATCTTGAAGGACGAAGTTGCGCACATAGTCGCTCTCCGGCGTGTAGACGCCATAGATCTTGACGAGTCCGGCTCCCCCCGCATAGTCTGCTGAACCATAGACCATCGTGAGATTGCGCACGCTCATCGTCTGGTTGATCGTGAGTGCGCAGTTGAAGCGGAAGTCCACCGTGCGCATATCCAGCTCCACGCCTCCGGCAGACGTTCGGAACCAGCCGCCGGAGGTGATGTTCACGAGCCCGTTCGTGAACGAACCCGGCTCCGCCTGATCCTTCCCCCACAAGGTCAAATATTTACCGGAGGTGCCAATCGGCACCGTGAGCGTGTGGCCGCCGAGATCGACCGGCCCCCAGAAGCCCAAGTCAGACGCAACGGTCAGCGTCGAATCGGCCGTGAGGCGCGTGCGCCCGTTGCAACCATAGCCTTCACCGACATTGCCGCCCCAGTTGCCGAGGTTGCCGCCTGCGAGAATCATCTCTTCGTACTGGCGATGGTCCGTCGTGCCGTTGATGTCGAATGTCGCATCCGCGTCGATCGTAATCGGGCCCGTCACATCACCCCAGGGGTGCGAGGAGCCCGCGACGCCCGCCACGGCCTTGCCGGCCGTGATCTCCGTGCCGCCCGTATATGTCTGCGGTCCCAGCTGCGCCCGGAAAGTGCCGGCACCGTCCTTGAAGAACGCAAGCGACCCCGTGAGCTTCACGAGATTGTTCGTCGCAACCGCGCCCGCCGGCACGACCACATGCAGTTCGCCCCCCTTCGCCAGCGCAGTGGCAAGCGTAGAATCAGTAATCTCGCTCGCCGTCGCCGAACCGAACGCCCAGTTCAACGTGAGGTTGTGTCCGTTCAAGTCCAGTACGCCGCATGTGCGCAGCTGCGAGAACTCGATGCCGGACCAATCGCAATCCGCGGTCAGCTTCGCGCCATCCGCAAGGAAGATGCCCTTGTACGCCAAGCTCGCACCAGCCACCAGATTGAACGTCGTCTCGCCCGCGATGCGCACGTAGGTGTCCGCATCGGGCACCGCACCCGACAGCGGCTCGCCGGCCGCGTCAAGCACCGACCAGTTGCCCGCCGACGTAAGATCGCCCGCCGCAGGCCCCACCCAGGTCGCGACCTTCGTCCCCTTCTCCGTGACCTGCAAGACCACGTCGCCGACGGCATTCACCAGCACCTTCACGGCAAACGGCGTATCCTCCGACAGGTCCGTGCCCACGAGTTCGACCTGGTCCGCCGAGAGGCCCGACCCGCGTATCACCAGATGTTCGCCCAGCGGATTCGAACCCTCGAACAAATACGTGAAGCGGAACTTCGACGTTTCCTCAGCCAGCGTCACCGCCCCCGCGAAGGAACTTGTATACGGCACCTGAAACGCCGCATCCGCCGCCTGCCGGAAACGGAACGGACCCGCCACCGTCGCCCGTAGACACGCGCCATCCGCCGGCGCAAATGTGCCACCGTCGAATGTGATCGGCTTCGTAAACGACACCGTGCCTTCAAGACCCAGCGCACCCTCCGCCGCCACCGTGACCGGCGAAGCCGTGAGCGAGGTTCCCGGCAGGAACACAAGCGAACCGCCTTCAATGCGCGTCTCGCCCGTATAGGTGTAGCTGAAACCGCCGAAACGCAGCGTGCCCGGATTGATTTTCGAGAACGACTGGGAATTGTCAAACACTTCCGGACGCAAGGTGAACGTATGCGTCGTCACGCCGTCGTCCGGATCAAGCGTATCGACGCACCAGCCCACATTGGCGACTTCGGCCGACATCCAGATCGGCTGTCCCGTATAGTCGCGATTGTCGATCGTCCAGTCCACCGTGCCCCGCAGCACGAGCGGCACACTCCGGGAATGGAAGCGCGAGCGGTCGCGCTTGTAGATGCCCGTCACCGGATTCGCCGTCGTGAACGTCAACGACTGGGTGCCGATGGCCATCCAGATGTTGCGATACCACATGAGGCCGCCCACGCGCAGGTCGCCCTCGCCCATCACGTGTACCCAGTTGTCAGCCATCGTGCGGTAGATGCCGCCGATTTCGCACACGCCGTCCACCATGATCGGACTCACCGGAACGTCGCCCGAATCCGTGCCAGGCGAAGTGAAGTCGCCCACCGTGCGCAACATCACGCCAGGCCCGATGGCAAAGAAACGCCCAACGGCATCCTGCCACACGGACCGCACCGTGAGCGATGCCGACGACACGCCGGCCGCGCACACGATGCCCGTGACGGACGTGCCGTTGATGTAGAAGTCGGCCAGCGAACAGTCGTTGTCACCCGCGAGATGCAACAGGCGATCACTGGAAACAACATGCATGCCGCCCGCCACGAGCTGCAAGGAATTGAACGTGACCTTGCCATTGGCCGTGATCTCAAGCCCCGTGCCCGACGTGACGGCACCGCCCTCGATGCGGCCCTGCAGCACGAGATTGCCCTGGAAGTCCGTCATCATGCCTCCCGGAGCCGGCTGGGGTTCGGGCACCGTTCCTTCAACCTTCGCGAGCCGGAAGCCGAGATAGTCCGCCGAGCAATCGGGCGAAGCGATGCAGGGAACATCCGCGAGGTTCGTCCAAACGCCCGGAAGCGCCCGCGCATTGCCGCCCATGATGCGGCACCAGCCACGCACCGGATCAACCGAACTCGTCCATTCCGACACCACGCCCGCCGCACACGTGCGGTTCCACTTTTCGTTTGCCGCATCGTAGAAGAAGAGCGTCGCGAGTTCCGCTTCCGTCGGCAGGCGATACGTCTCCGTGTCGCCGTTGATCCAGGCAATGAACGCCTCGGCCTCAGACCGCGTCATGCCGCACGCGGGCGCATTCGCCTCGTCTTCCGGCACCTCATACTCATTGCCACGCGCGGCATCGAACGCGGCCCACTGCGCCTTCGTAACCGGGGCGGACGCGAGCTGCACCGCACCTCCCAGCGTACCGTGCGTACTGGTCACGCCGGCGGCGCCGACCGTCACAAACGCGGAAGCGTCGATCAGATTCGCCGGTACCGCGCCGGACGGCACCGCGACGGCGGTCTCCGCCGTATGCGGCACCATGCCGCCCGTACCCGTTGCACGGGCCTTGAGCGTGACACTGTCGCAGATGCCGATGTACGAACCATCGGCATTGAAGGCATGGGCGCGATAGGTGAGCACATCGCCCTTCACCTGCAGTTCGCCATAACTCTGCACGAGGCCTGCGCGCACGGGTTCCGCCGGACCCAGCGCCGACTTGTCGAGCGTCTGACGCGCCCACAGATACGGCATGTCGTTGTGGCCACCCACCTTCGTCTGATCGCCGTAGTTGGCCTTGACTTGTTCGATGCGGTCGAGATAGCCCACGCAGCCGTTCGTCAGCTGCACAAAGGTATCTTCCGCGCCCTCAATGCGCTCGTAGCCATGCATGTGGCCGGAAAACACCGCGTCCACGTGGTACTGGTTGTAGATGTTCTTCAACGTCGTGTTGTTGTTGCCGCCCCAGAGTTCAAGATAGACCGGCACATGCACGAAGACAAGACGGAACTTCGCCGCCTGCGCGCGTTCGCTGCCGAGGACGTTCGCCAGCCACGTCTGCGTATCCGTGGACGTAAAGATCTTGTTGTCGAGGAACACCATCAGCACGTCGTCACGGTAAAGATAGTAGTTGCCTTCGCCCGGCGTTCCGTAGGCCGAATCGTTTTCGGACGGGTTGGAGAAGTACTTGCGGTTTTCGAGATAGCTGGTGTCATGGTTGCCGAAGGCCACATAGTACGGCACGCGCTGGCCCAGGATGCGGTTCGTGCGTTCAAGAACGAGCGGACGGATCTGGTTCGCGTAATCGGCATTCGAGGCCATGTCGCCCGTGGAAATGCCGAAGTCGGGATTGCGCGTCAGCATGTGATTGAAAATCGACGTCACGTAGGCAAACTTGTCCGCATCCCAGTCACCGGCAAGACCACCCTGCTGGTTGTCGCCCCAGACGACGGCGGTGAATCCCGCAGGGTTCGTTTCGCTCGACCACAACTTCACCGTGCGGGCCGTCGACGTTCCCGTGAGCGGCAGGCCGTTCATCGCCAGGCGGCACGGGATCTCCGCGCCTTCCTGATTTTCCACCGTCACCCGAGCCGTGAAGACGTACCGTCCCGTCGCCGTGACTTCGCTCGTGAACGGCGTGGTGTTCGCAAACTCCTCACCCCACTGCAGCTGCAGGCCCGGATAGTCCATCGCCGCCTCGCACATGACGCTGAAGCGATTCGTGTAGACGTTCTGCAGCCACGGCATTTCCGTGAGAATCGCATCGCTGGTGATGTCCACCGCCTTGACCGTGATCGACGTGGTGGCCACGCCCGTGGTGAAGAACGGATCGATCGCGCGTACGGTCACCGCCATTTCACCGGCAACCGAATAGACATGCGAGAACGTCAACGTGCCCGAACCCGTGAGGGCGGGTTTGACATCGCCCGTGCCGTCGCCATAGTCGATGGAGACGCTGCCATTCACCGCCCCCAGATTGTACGGCACCACGAATGTCGCCGTCTCGAGAACGGCATCCACTTCCGTCACCTCGTTCGAAACGCTCACGCCCACCGTCGGAGCAACTTCGCTCGGCGTTGGCGAAGCCGAGGCGGGCGAACCCAGCCACGCGATTTCAGCCGGCAGCAGATTGACGTCATACGTCACCACGCGCGACACATTGGCCCCGACGTTCTGCAGATATTTCATCACACGCGTCGGCCGCAGCCACGTGCCCTTCGTGCCGTCGTATTCGTTCACGTGCGCGCGCCATAAGCCGTCGACGAAGTACTGCGCCATGTTCGAGCCGGCATTGCGCACGATCGCCACGCGATGGAATGCATCGTCGCGCGGAATCGATTCATAGGTCCAATAACCGAAGATGTTGTTCGCCCAGCCGCTCGTCTCCCAGGTGGCCGGTGTGGTTGTTGCGATAATCGACCCGTTCAGGGTCGAGGCCGAATTGTAGATGCCCACGTATTCGCCCGTCGTATTGCCGTAGAGCATGAAGCCCTGCGCACGGTCAGTCGGCAACTTCACATCGAAAATCATCGTCGACGTTTCGGACGCCGGGGCTGCATCCCGGGTCGTTGAATAGCCGTTCTCCTCCGCGACAAACGGCACGCCGAATGTCGTCTCCGCCGAAGTGCCGGGCGTTTCCGTGCCGGTCGGCGTCCAGACGCCCGTCGGTGCCTGCGTGGGTATCACGTTCCCGTTCGCGTCATACGAAATCGGCCGGGCAAAGTTCTTCGCAATCTGTTCGTGCGAGAGTTGCACGTCGTAAAACGCCGCGTACGAGATGTCGATCGTATGGTCTTCGCCATCGTTGTCGCCCAGCAGATAGCACACACTGTTCGAAAGCAGCGACAGCGCGGCGGTGTTGTAGGCCGTCTCTTCGACCTGCTTGCCGTTCACATAGAGGTACTTGTGCCCGCCAAGCGAGGTCGGCCCCGTGGCGAGCACGATGCGCGCCCACTGGTCGACGTACAAGCCGCCATTGGTGTTGCGCTTGCCGCTCCGGAACCAGATTTCAAGCAGGTCCGATGAATTCTTGTAATAGAAGGCGATTCCATCGCCCGATCCGTTCCAGAGGTAGGAGTGGTAGCCACTCACATCGCTCGTGCGGGGAATGCGCACGTCGAGCACCATCGTGTAGGACCCGCCGGGCTTCGTACCGTGTACGCATTTGAGGCAGTTCCACGCCCCGCAGCGCAACGCGGCCGAACCGGGCACGGGCCCGTCGATTTCCTGGAAGTTGGCCGACTTGCCGGAGTTCGTGAATTTTTCAAGGTCGGGACCGATGTGGCCTTTGAGGACATTCCCCTTCGGGAAACGCCACTCGCCCGTCGGCTTCGGCAGGGAGATGTTGAGTTCGCCCATCTCGGGGTCTACCGCCTCGTCGAAGATGTCGACTTGCGAGAAATAGATGAGCCCGTCGTCGCCGTCGCCATCGGCGCTCAAAAGGAGGAAGTTATCCGTGCAGCCCGAGAAGAAGTCGATGCCACTCGTCGCGCCGTTGCGATAGTTGATGCACGTACCATCCAACCACACCGTGCAACGGGCATTGCCCTGGGCAAGGATGAGCGTATGCCACGCGCCAGAGGAAACCTCGGGACCTCCGTAGCCATACTGCGCACCTTGCGCGAAAGAATCCATCCATCCGCCGCCGATGCGCTTGCTCGTCGACCCGCTCCGCGAATTGCGAATGAACAGGTCGGCATCGTTGTCGTTGTTGTTGGCGTTGCGTTCGAAAAACGAGTGGTAGGCGCCGTTGGAAGCCGCCGGCACATAGAAACGCGTGCGGATGGTCCAGTTGTGGTACGCGAGACGAGACTTCGGAATCGGCAAGCGCAGATGCGAACTCTTCGGGATGGCGATTGCGCCGTCACCCGGCTGGAGCTTGCCGGCCGCCGTGGCGGCTTCGGTGTCGCTTTCGGGCGGCGCCGAAAGGAGATAGGTCGCGCCCATGCCAGACTGGACGTTCGACCCCTTCCCCGCCGCATAGCCGACGACGGCATCCTCGCCAGCCGTCGCCTTCAACGGACTCGTCGCGTCGTCGAATCGCCAGCTTGCCACCAGCTCCGCCTGCACGCACGAAACCCAACCACAAGCAACGAGAACCCCCAAAGCCCCCGTTCGAATCAATTCTGATGCTCGCATTCTCATTGTCCGTATCCTTTTTGATTGTCGACAAACCATATCCCACAACGGAAAAATGATACCAATCTACGCCCTCCATGTCAAGAGGGTGACTGGTGACTGGCATTTCATGTCACTTCTTTTGATAGTCCTTGCTCCGGTCGACGTCGTTTTCGTGGCTTCGGAGGAGGCGCTCGGAGGAAGCACTGCCGGGTTTCTGCACGCCGTCGCACGCCTTCATCCAGTCGGCCTTCGCCTTGAAGAACGCGGCGCCGGCCGCGTTTTCGGTTTGGATGAAGAACACGCGGCTATGGCCGGTCTTGAGATTCGCGCGCTGGTCGGTGCGCATCGCGCCCTCGTGGCCGAACCAGTCTCCGTAGAGCCACGAGCCGCAGGTGTAGGGGTTGCCGACGAGTTTACCGGTCTGCGGCACGGCGAAGACGGTATCGAAGGTCTTGCGCGAAATGACGGCCTTGCCCTTCCAGGTGCCGTGGTGGGCGAGCATCTGCGAGAAGCGGATCATATCCGCCGCCGTCGAGAAGAGCCCCGCGCCCGGAGCCGGCTCGATCTTCTTCGCCTTCGGGAACTTCAGCTGCCGGCAGCAGTTGTCGTTGCCGGGCCGGAACTTGCCGCCCCGCGTCGTATACGCCTTCACGAGACGGCGCACCTGGTCGGCATTCGGCGTGAAGGTGGTATCCTTCATGCCGAGCGGATCAAGGACACGCTCCTTGAGATACACCTCGAACTTCTTGCCCGTCGCCACTTCAAGCGCGGCCGCCGCCACGGAAAAGCGCATCGTCCCGTAGCGGAAGCTCGTGCCCGGCTCGCGCACCATCGGCTGCGCCGCGTACCACTTCGCCGCATCGCGCAGCGAGATGGAGTTGTCGATGAACGAAATCTCCTTGGCCATGCCGTCCTGGTGCGACGTCACATCGCGGATCGTGAGTTCGCGCTTCGGGCGGCGCCCGTCCGCGAATTTCACGTCCCTGAACTCGGGCAGGAACTTCGACACCTTGTCGTCGAGCGAAATCACGCCGTCGTCAATGCCGCACATCATCGCCGCGCCGAGGAAGGTCTTGGACATCGAAAAGATCGCAAAGACCGTATCCGCCTTCATCGGCACCTTGTTCTCCGCATCGGCATATCCGAAGAAGTCCCAGGTCTCACGGTAGTCGGCATCGGAAAGGACGCTGATGACACCCGCGATTTCCCCGCGCTCGATGTAGGGCCCAAGGGCCCCCCGCACCGCCGCGCTCCCCTCATCGGCCGCCCAGGCCGCAAGAGAAATGCCGAACACGAAGACAGACTGGATAATGAACTTGCTGATGTTTTTCATAATGGTTCCCATTATACCAAAACCGCCGAACAAAGACGAACATAAACGGACCCGGAGTTTACCTACCCATTTTCCAACTGAAAATTCAAGGTAAACGTGCTTCACAAAAAACAAACGACCGGCTGTTGCCGGTCGTCTGCTCTAATCCAATGGCATTCCACCATGGATTACTTCGCGTCAGGACGCGGCCCACGACGGCCACCCTGACGGCCAGGGCCCATGCCCGGGCCCATACCGGGGCCCATGCCCTGACGGAACATCGAACGACGGCCTTCCATCTGGACCTTTTCGATCTTTTCGGCGGTTTCCTTCGCCTTTTCTTCGCTCAGGCCAGCTTCCTTGAGGACATTGATGACCTTCTTCTGCATCTCTTCACGACGGGCCTTCATATCCGCCATGAACTTCTCGCGACGCTCCTTGCGCTGGGCTTCCGTGAGCTGCTGACGCTGGCCACGCTGACCCATCGCACGGCGAGCCGGCGCCGGCGCATCCGCCTTCGGAGCCGTTTCATCGGCGGAGAACGCGCAGAGCGCACCCGCAAGGCACATCGCAATCATGATCTTCTTCATTTTTTTATTCCTTTTTCGGTTTGAACTGTCTCCCCTATGCTAAAGTACGCAAAAGGGATAGAAAATCAACATGTGAAATTGTAAAACATTTTGATAAATTGTGCAAGAAAACTTTTATCACCCGATTGTAACTTTTTGGTATTGTCGCATGTTTGGTGATGGCGAAACTGGGGCAACGGGCATCTTGCCCGTTGCCCCCCCCCTCCTCAACGGGCGGGACGCCCGTTGTCCCAGTTTTTGCTCGACGCAGAGGCGCTTTTCATTGCCGGATTGCCCTTCGCCTTCCTCACGGAACAACCACAGGCTGCTGAATAATGGGCACCTGCGGCTGAACAACCGGCTGTTCAACCACCGGTTGCTGGACGACAGGCTGCTGGACGACAGGCTGCGTCACAACAGGCTGGGTCACGACGGGCTGCTGTACAACGACCGGCGTCGTCACGACCGGCTGCTGCACCACCACGGGCGTCGTCACCACGGGGGTCGTCACCACCGTCGTCGCATACCCCGGATAGTAGTACGCATAACCATAGGCGTCATACCACACGTCGCCAAACCAGCAGCTCCGATAGTAGGGATGGAGCGCACCGCGCCGCCAACCGACCAAGCTCGCCGGCCCCGGCATACGATGGAGACCAGGGCCATACCCCCAGCGATGACCGCCAACCGGCCCACGGTGGATCGCCGGCGCAGCGTGACGGACTGGCGCAGCGTGATGAACCGGCGCGGCGTGATGAACCGCCGGGCCGCCATGGCGAATGCCGCCGCCGGCCGGACGCACCGTACCGCCGCCGCACACCGCCGCCCGCGGCGCAGGGCCGCCCCGCCCGGCACCGCCCCGGCCCGGGCCGCCAGGGCCGCCGCCCGGACGCGCGAACGCCGTCACCGCACACGCCACGCCTGCCACAAAAACCAACATCATTTTCTTGTTGTTCATGTCATGCCTCCTTCTTTTATAGCTTACAGTTAGTACGGAAATTTCATTCACTCGATCTGACAGCTCTTCCGAATTTTTTAGAGCGGGTAGTCGAGCGCCTCCGGAATCATCACCGTCGTGAGGCACTTCGCCGCCCGATCCTTCGCAAGGCGCGTTCCCGCGAGGGCCTCGTCAAGAGCCCCTCGCAAAACCGCATAAGCCGCCTTCTCCTCCGCGTTCGCCGCCCCGAAGCCGTAGACGATGCCGCCCGTGATCTTCTCGGCCTCGAGAGCGACATCTGCGACAATCGTACCCAAGAGGTCGTTGAAGGTATTGAGATACCCGTCCAGTTCCGGGCCCACCACGGGATGGTCCTTGCCGTTGAGCGCGAGGAACTTGATATCGGCATGGAAGCTCTTCGCCGCCATCAGGCCCGCGAGCGCATCCGCAAGCGGGAACGCCACGCCATGGCGCTGCGAGGCGCCGAGCTTCTTGCCCGCAGGGTCCTTCGCCGTCTTCGCGAAGTTCTGCGTCCAGCTCCAGAGCCGCAACGCCGCGGCAAGGGCATTCGCCCCGTTTTCAGCCGCACACGGGCAGGCCTCGAGCTCCTTCGCCCACGCTTCAAGCTGCGCGATGAAGACGGGGTTTGCCATCGTCTCGCTGATCTGGCGGCGCTGCACGGCCTCGGGGCCCTCGTAGGTCGCATCGAGCTGCATATCCGTCCACTTGTAGAAAAGGAATCCCGGGCAGTCTTCCGTAATGCCGTAGCCGCCCATAAGGGTTACCGCCTGGCGCATCACATCCGCCCCGTGGCCCGTATTCCAAAGCTTGCAGCTCGGGCAGAGGATGTTGCAGAGCGCCTGCAGGTAGACGAAACGCACGGTTACATCCTCATCCGCCATCGGATCCTTCCCTTCGGCGAGAAGCTGCACCGCCTTCTCCATCGGCGCTTTCATGTTCTTCAGCATCTCGCGGCCCTTGCCGAGCTTCGCCTTCGCTTCGTCCTGGATGAGCTCCAAGGCGTCGAACCGCCGGGAAATATCGAATCCGAGCGACGAGGCCGCCTCGGCCGTGGCCCACACGTCCGCTAAACGTTCCGTCACGTCCTCCTTCATCTGGAGGCCCTGCTGATAGCGCGGCGACGTCTCTTCCACGCCCGCCGCCCCGCGGAAACGCGTACGCTGGTAGCGGATCACCGGCTCGATCGCGCTCATGAGCGAGCCCGCGCCCATCACGCCCACCCCAACGCGCGTCTTCGAAAAGACCTGCGCGATGATTTCGGAGTGGCCGAGTTTCGGCACCACCTGGCCGTCCACGATGTCATAGCCGCCCACGATGCGCGAGGCGGGCACCACCACGTCGATGACGGGGTCACCCGTGTTCGAGAGCTGGTGGACGCACTTCAGGGTCTGCGCGCCGCGGTCGAACTTGCCGGGGTCCGTCGCCTCGACGATGATCATGCACGAGCCCTTGATACGGTCGTCGCCCGAATTCGCCGCCACGGTCACATAGTCGGCAATCGCGATGTTGGTGATGAAGCGGCCGCGCTTCTCCACGCGGATCATCGGCTCTTCGCCTTCTTTCCACTCGGCGATCGAGACGCGTCCGCACAAGACGCCCGTATCCACGCCCACATAGGGAAGCGGTTCCGTGAGCGCGAAAGACCCGCGCCACGTCTTGCCGCTTTCGTTCCCCGGCGCGCAGAGCGTCATGTAACGCTTCTTCTGCTCGGGCGTGCCGAGCTCGGCAATCGGGCCCATCGCGAGCGCGTTCACGAAGGAACTCGTGGCCGCCCCGTGGTCCACCCAAGCCGTCTCGTAGGTGAGCAGCGATTCGGCGAGATTGCGCGGCCCTTCGAAGAGCCCGCCGCAATCGGCGTTGAGCGTTGCCGCCGTCACGCCGCTCGCATCGTAGGCGTCGAACATCGTCTGCTTCTCGGCCGTCCATTCGTGCGTCTTGCGCTGTCCATCGGCCACCAGTTTCGCCACCACGCCGCGCGCCACGCTTCGGGCGCCGGCCACGGCCATCTGGATGTCGAAACGGTCGGCGAAGCGCCACATGATCTGACGCACTTCATCACCGGGCAGCATTTTCATTGACGGGCGAGTCTCTTCCATGATCTTCCTTTTCTTTCACGCGATTGGGGGTTTCAAAAGGCCTTACGAAATTCCTGTAATCTGCGCACCCTTGAACATGCCGATGAAGTCGTTGAGCTTCGGGTCGTCCATGATCTTGCGCTGTTCTTCGTGCGTGAGCACATGCTTCGGCTTTTCAGCGGGCGCCGCCGCGGCCTGAACGGGCGCGGGCTGCGGCGCTGCGGGTTGAGGCCCGGGAGCCGGCGCCTGGCGCGGCGCGGCGGGGGACACGGCGGGCTGAGGATGAGCAATGGGCGCCGCCGGGGCCGCCGGGGCCGCCCCCATCGGAATCGGTCCCCGGAGGGTGCGCACCGCCTTCATGAGCTCTTCGATCGTCGCCACCGTCGCAAGGCGCGAGGCGCGAATGAGCGTGATTTCAATGAGCGTTCGCACGCTGAGCACATAGCGCAGCTTGTCTTCCATCGTCGAGAGCTGATCGACCACGCGGAAGATGCGCGAGGAACCGCACAGCTTCGCCTGTTCGCCCAGCGTCTTGATCTGGTCGGGCGTCGCCTCGAGCCCGGCGGCGTCGCCGCCGAGGGTCTGATAGACGAGCAGGTTCCGGAAATGCTGCACGAGTTCGCCCGCGAGGCGGCACATGTTCTTGCCCGCCGAATCGAAGGTCTCCACGCTGCGGAGAATCGTCGCCGCGTCTCCCGTGAGGATCGCGCCGGCGAGGCTTTCAAGCGCCGCGCGCGAAACGAGGCCAAACACGCCGAGCGCATCCGCTTCGGTGACCTTGTCGCCCTTGAAGGCGATGAGCTGGTCGAGCGAGCTCAGGGCGTCGCGCATGCCGCCCTCGGCGCCGCGGGCAATGGCAAGAAGCGCATCTTCTTCCGCATCAATGCCCTCCTTCTTGCAGATCTCGCGCAGGCGCCCGGCGATCTGATGCGTTTGAATGCGCCGCAGGTCGAAACGCTGGCAGCGCGAAATGATGGTGGCGAGCAGCTTATCGCCTTCGGTCGTGGCGAAAATGAACTTCACGTAGGGCGGCGGTTCCTCGAGAGTCTTGAGGAGCGCATTCCACGCCGCGTTCGTGAGCATGTGGCATTCGTCGATGATGAAGATCTTGTACTTGGAGGCAACCGGCTTGAACTGCACGGCGTCGATGATCGGCTTCACATCCTCGACTTTGTTGTGGCTCGCCGCGTCGAGTTCGGTGACGTCGATCGAACGGCCTGCCGCGATTTCGCGGCAGTTCGAACACGTGCCGCAGGGTTCGACCGATTGATCCCCTTCGGCATGGCCCGCACAGTTGAGGGCCTTCGCGAAAATGCGCGAGAGCGTGGTTTTACCGATCCCACGCGACCCGATGAAAAGGTAGGCGTTCGCGATGCGCCCCGTTTCCAGCGCATGGCGCAGGGTGCGCGTAACATGCTCCTGCCCCACCACGTCCTCGAAATTCATCGGGCGGTACTTCAGCGGCAACGCAATGTGTCCAATACTCTTTTGATCACTCATCAAGTCAACCTCTCATGAATCATTCGCTTAATAAACGCCTGAGCAGACTCCTCTCCCACCGATTGCATCAATCTCTCATAATCAACAATTTCATCACCGGAAAACATCAAATGAATCTCCCGACGTTCAACTCCAGCGATATGATCATAGTTTTCCGGGTGAGCCCAAAAACAACGCAAACAGAAATAGGGGTCCTTACGAATCCAATTCTCACAATGTTCGCAACTCCATGATTTCATGCGATTGGCCGAAGGACTCAAAAGCATAAACGAATCGACATTGGCAGAACTTGCCTCGCCACCGATTTCGTAGGGAACACGATGATCGACTTGAAGTTCAACAGGGGGCATCTCTTCAAGATAAACCGAACATCTTGCGCCGTATTTGGCAACGAGCGCATCTTTGAGGGTCTTTGTCAGAGCTGTTCTCCCGGATGTTTTCTTGACATTCGTCTTCCATTGCTTCAAATCTCCAAATCGGTAGACAGCAATTGTCTTTCCATCAGCCGTCCTCTGTCGTTCAGTAATTAACGGAATATCCAATTCTCGAACGTCCCTTATTGCGCGTGGCGGATGTTCATAGCCATAGAGCTCTGTCAACTGCTGCGAAGTTATACTTCCAGTACGAATGATGTGCTGGATTACAGTACGCGCACGTTTAGCTGTAATTGCATTCAACCGTGCTAAAATCTCCGAGGGAATGTCCGTCACAGCGCAATCTCCTGAAAACACATCTCCGTCTGTACTAATTTCCCGCCAAGAAGATCAGGCATATTCTTTTGCAAACCTCGGCTAATGTACAATGCCTCGTATGTGACTTGACGGCGTCCTAACAGAAGAGCCTGGCTAGACAACCCAGCATTCAACAACACCTTACGACATCCAAGATCACATGGCAGATCAACTCCATACCCCTTTGCACCACACGTGCCATCATAACTAACCAAAAAATCGACATTCCTACGATTCAACTCATCCAAAGACAATGCAAACTCCTCTACTGAAAGCCCTGAAAAATAGCGCTGATCTCGCACATCAGACACACCTTGATAAGGCGGATCCATATAAACGACATCCCCTATTTGCGTCTGCTTGAACACCTCACGGTAATCAACGGCAGAAAACCGCGTCCGGCCTTTGAGCAAACGGGAAATTGCCGGTAGATTTTTCATCAGACTTTTAGGCGAAGTACCATGGCGTCGCTTGTCCAATGACTGATTGAATTTCCCATCACGTCCGTATCTGACAGATCCTTTGACACACCGCGCCAAAAGATACATCATGTTCGCAGACGAATGATCTCCAGAATTAAAAGCATCACGCACATGGTAGAAATGAGCAATATGACCCTCAGAAAAAGAAAACTGTTCTTCCCAAAGCTTCGAGTAGGACGAGAAAAAGTCATCAGGTGCATTAACCGCATGACGCAAAAGCCCGACCAACGGTTCATTCAAGTCGTTTACCCAAAATGAATCCGTTCTCCCTGACAATGCTGTCGCAATTGTCATGGCAGCCGTTCCCGAAAAGGGTTCAATCAAACGCAAAAAGCGATTCGGCAAATAGCGCAATATCTGAGGGGCAAGGATTCGTTTAGATCCTTGATACTGCACAAGATGCGGTGCTATCGTCTTCATGTATCAACCCTAGCAATATTCACTCGTCGCTTCACAAATCGAGCATCCAGGAACGGGTGAAAAGTGAAGAGTTGAACAAACACAACTCTTCACTCTTCACTTCGAGGGGACTACGATTAGCGCCAGCCCTTTTCGCGGCAGACCTGCTCGAGCTTCTGGCCGAGCGGGCAGTCCTTCGCCTGGCCGTTGCGCGTGAGCACACGGTAGGTGTTGCGGAGGTCCTTGAGCTCGTTCTTCTTGGCATCGATCTGCTGGCCGTTGAGCGAGTTGAGCTGCGCGAGATAGCCGCCGCAGATCTTCTTCGCGGCCGCCATCATCGGCTCTTCCGTGCAGTAGGCCGTCACTTCGAGAACCTGCTTCACCTGCTCGGGGCCGCACTTCGTCTGGTCGATCTTCGCGAGCAGCTTCTGCGCGATGTCGCGGCGGAGGTTCGCCACGTCCTGTTCCTTCGCGAGGTAGGTGCCGTGCGTCGTGTTCGCATAGCGGCACGGCAGCTCACGCACCCACACGTTGCGGAAGTGCACGGGGTTGCCGTGGTCCTGGAACTGGATCGAGCCCTTCGTCGCGCGCGGCTTCTCCTGGCGCGTACGGCGGCAGTGCCACGTGGGGCCTTCCACTTCCCAGTGGTCCTGCACCAGAACGCCGTTCAGGAACACCGTGAGCGAGCCCGGATGCACGCAGGTGTTGCCCTCGAACACCGGCTGGTGGAACACGATATCATACGCCTGCCATTCGCCTGGCTTGCGCGTGGGGTTCACGAGCGGCGGATTCTGTCCGTACACCGCACCGGCCTGGCCGTCGGCGTAGTTCGGGTTTTTCATGTCGGCCGGATTGGTCTCGTAGCTGTCGAGTACCTGCACTTCATACATGCCGCCGAGCACGAACACGCCGGAGTTGCCGCGGCCCTGGCCGAAGCCCTGCACCTTCGCCGGCGCCTGCCACTCGACATGCAGCTGCACATCGCCGAACTCCCGGCGCGAGCAGATGTTGCCGGCCGAACGCACGGATTCGAGCGTGCCGTTCACGAATTTCCAACGCGTCTTGTTCCCCTTCGAATCGCACCAGTTACGCTCGAAGCTCGCCTGCGAACCGTCGAAGAGGACGATGGCGTCGCTCGGCGGCTGGCCGGGGATGTCCGCCGGCGTCACCTTCACGGGGTTCGGGCGGTTGAGGTCATGCACGGCCCAGGCGTGCTTGGCGTTCGGGGTGTCGCCGTAGAGGCCGGCGAGAAGCGTCGCGGAAAGGCCGGCGACGGCAGAGGCGAGAATCAGTTTTTTCATTTTGTTTTCCTTTTTCGATTACTTGACGAGAATGGTGAGACGGCGCGCGCGGTACCAGGGCGCGCTGTTGGCGAAGGTCCAGTCTGGATGCTGTTCCGTGCCGGGGCCGATGCCGATGTCGGCCGGGCCGTGGTTGAAGTTGTTGTACGCAAGCACCGTGGCGCCGACCTTGGCGTTATGCACCTGCAGGCACCCGTAGTTCCCCTTGCCGGCGAGATCGGCCTTGTCGTTGAAGTCGTAGACCGCAGGCGAACCGCCCACGCCCTCCAGCGTCGTACCCGTCGAGTAGTTCGTATTGAAGAACTCGATCACGCCGCCTTCGGCCTCCGTCACCTCCGTGACGCTCTTGAGGTTCGAACGCACCGTGAGCTTCGCGACGCCCTGCTGGAAGAAGGCCCCCGTCGCCGCCGGCACGCCGAGCTTCGCGGCCTCCGTCGTGAAGGCGTCCATCGCCGCTACCGCCCAGTCCACAGAACCGTCGCGGCGCTCGAGCTCGAGCACGTACGCCACGCGCGCGAATGCGCCCGCGTTCGCCGACCGGTCGAGCGCATAGCCCGCGAAACGGCCCACGGGGAGGTCGGCCGCGAGCACCGCGCGGTAGCCCGCGAGTTCCGGAATCGCAAGGGCCGCGCCCATCTTCACCGCCGCGCCGCGCCGCTCTTCGCCGGGCTCGCGCGCGTCGACTTCGAACGGCCCCACCGGCAGACCCGAGTCGAACGAATAGAGCGACCCCTTCCACGGCGAGGACGCGAGATAGCGCAGACGACGCGGCTTCGTCACGCCCGGCGCGGCGACGACGAGTTCTCTCCCCGTGAGCGTATAGCCGTCGCCCTTGTTGAGAAGCCGAGCCGGCACGAACTTGCCATCCGGCCCCGCGATCTCGAAACCCTGCGCACGCGAACGGTCGTTGTTGTAGACGTACCAGCTGTTTGCATCGTTGAACGAGAGGACGAACTTGTCGCCGTCCACGCGCCAGGTCTTGAGCGTCGGCGAGTTGTCGATGATGTCCGCAAAGCCATAGTCGCGCTTCAGCGCATGCAACGCCAGGCGCTTCGCCACTGTGAGCTTGTCGTTTGGATGGATGTCGTCCAGATTGCCCACATCGCATGTCACCGCCATGCCCGCGTTCTTCTCCTCGGCCGTGAACTTGGCCTGGTTCATCTGCAGATTGAACCAGTTGACCTTGAACGGCGCAAGCTCGACGAAGTAGAGCTTGAGGTCCGGATTCTGGAATGCCTTCGCCCAGCCGTCGTACAAGGCGTGCATCTTGTCGCAGTAGCGATGCGCCTCGCCATTGTTATGGCAGCCCTGATACCAGATGAAGCCCTTGATGGCAAACGGCGCCCACGCGTCGACCATGCCGTTCCACAGCGCCGTCGGCTGCTGCTGCGGACCGCCTATCGGGCCACGCCGCATCGTGTTCTTCCAGTTCGCCGTCACCGGGAAGTCCGCCACGTCCTTGAGCTCGGGATGGTTCTCGTAGCCGCAGCGCGGGGTCCAGGCGTCGATGTTCGTGCCGCCCCAGCTCGAATCGACGATGCCCACCGGCACGTCCAGCGCATCGTAGAGCTCGAGCGCATAGTAGAAGGCCGTCGCGGAGAGGTTGTTGTTGAACGTCGCCTTGAACGAGGCCGGCGAATAGTCGCGCCACACGGCCTTCCAGTCCTTCTTGGGCGTCGCGCTCCACACGCGCGCGTTCTTCGCGTAGCGGATGAACGGACGCACCGTGCTCTTCGTCATCACGCCGCCCTTGCCGTCGGGGTAGCGCGGGTTCGGGCCCCAGATCGGGCATTCCATGTTGCTCTGGCCGCTCGCGAACCACACTTCGCCCACGAGCACGTTCTTGTACGCCTCGGCATTCGTCGCGCCCTTCACTTCAAGCGTGCGGTTCTCCTTCGAAGCCGGCATCGCATCGAGATCGACGCGCCAGGCGCCCTTCGCATCCGCCTTCGTCGTCTTCGTCTGGCCGGCGAACGTCACGGTGACCTGCTCGCCCGCGTCGGCCGTTCCCCACACCGCCACCGCACGCCCCTGCTGGAGCACCATGTTATCGGCAAACGGAGTACCCGTCGCCACCTTCGCCTCCACCACACCAACGGCAGCCACCGCAAGCGCAGTCAAAAACATATACTTCACGTTCATCGTTTTGTCTCCTTTGAGTAGCTACAATTATACCATAAATCGTACGCCAAGGCATTACGATTCTAACTTGAGTTGTAATCGGTTTTTCTCGTTGCAAGGTCACGAATGGGAACCCCGAAATGGTAGGGCGCGCGCGCCGAGCGCGCCGCAGGAACATCCTCCCGCCTCCACGTTCTCCGCGCCCTCTGCGCGAGAAAGACGTCTCACGCAAAGATCGATCTTTCTATCTTGAGGGGCGAGGGGGGACATGCTTTGCGAACTTTGTGCTCTTTGCGTCAGCTCCCCGCAGGGGGGCAGGCCTGCGGCGGCTGAACGCAGAGACGAGCCCCCCCCTCTCAGCTGCCGACACAGGCACCCCTCTCTCGTCCTTTCATCCCTTCAAAAGCGCCTCGGCATACTTCTTCATTCGCGCCTCGCCAAATCCCTCGATTGAACGAAGAACCGCCTCGGTCAACACCTCAGGTTTCGCCGCCTTGGCCTATAGATAATAACCGTAAACCTTATGACGACAATACTATGGAACAATCGCTTTCTTTTTCTCACGGTGCGGACATCATCTCATAATCCGCGGCAGGATGCAATCTCCGGGAGTTCACAATGGTCGAATGTCCAAATGAAGCCCAGTACGGCGAGCTTTCCGTAAACAGGATCGGCTTGATGCGCATTTTATGGTATTGTCGCAAATTTGGAGATGGCGAAACTGGGACAACGGGCATCTTGCCCGTTGGGAGTCCACCCCGCAACGGGCGGGGCGCCCGTTGTCCCAGTTGTTTGCGACATGTCATCCCCAACTCTACGACAACGCCCATTTCATCCGCAGATTACACGGATTGTGCGTCAGGACGAGCTTCATCGGAGCATTCAAACATTCAAACATTACGACAGCCGAACAGTCACGCCAATGTGGACAGTCCCCACCAAGGCCGCGATGCCGGGCGCGGGAAGTTTGATTTTAGTGCGGAACGATTCACGGCACGGCCTTGATGCTAGAGCTAGAAATCAAAACACGGGAAACGCGGAAACCGGCTGCGGCCGGACGCGGAAGACGATTGGAAAAATACGCTTCGCGCATCCATCGGCCTCTCGTCCGAAATACATGCAAAACGGGAGGATTGCCAGTATTGAATCCGAAGGAGGATTTTTCAAACTGCTTTCCGTGTCCCGCAAAGCGGGTTTCAGCGAATTCCGCGTTTAAAAAAAATCAGGCATTGCTCATTTTACGTTTTCCATTCTACATTTGCCAACGCCTCCGCGCTCTCCGCGCCCTCTGCGCGAGAAAAATGTCTCACGCAGAGAACGCCGAGAGCGCAGAGACGAGTCCCCCTCTCAGCTGCCGACTCAAGCGCCCCTCTCGCGTCCCTTCATCCCAAAACAAACAACACAACACCAAATTTCACCAAACTGCCAAGAGCCCGGCAATTACTCTCCCATCCCCAGAAACTGGATGAAGATTTGCTTTCTGGATTCACGTTGCCAGATGGGGAAGAACCATCCAGCATTTCACCACAATATCGGCCTTTCTTTGCGACCGCAAGAATCGTCATGCCCCTCCTCGGACGAAGAACTTCCCATCGTGAACGAACCCGGCGGGCACCAAACGAGTTCAAGCGTCGCGCCACCAGGGAGCGTGATGGTCTTCGTCTTGACAATTCCGGAAGATTGTTGACCGTATTTGTTTTCGCTTCGCTTGATTTCGTCATCCAAATACACTTCCGAATTTGGACGGCACTTCAGATCTTCTGCGGAGGCGGGCCGTGATGTACAAACGATACGGAAACCAACCGTAGCCAGCTTCTGACGAGGCAACACTCGTGCGCGCGCGGCTGACCGGCATGCCTTTTCAGGAAACCCTTCATTGAAACATCCTCCACGACACACACGCAATGTCCCACCGGAAGTGCATTTGGGATCTACTGCGGCGTCGCTGGAGTGGTCCACGTAGATGCCACCGCACCATTCAGCCACGTTCCCGTGCATGTCACAGATTCCCCAGGCATTCGGCATTTTCCCACCTCCAACATGTGTTCGTGATTCCGCACTCCATGCCATATCCCGTAGAGCCCCCGTTCCCCCAAATCTCCCCTCACTCCCTGCACGACATGCATATCCCCATTCAGCCTCGGTAGGAAGACGAACGCTTGGTTCAACTCTCGCAACTCGCTTCAAAAATTTTGCCACTTTTCCAATAACAAAAACATGTTTCACGCCACTTCAATCATAGCGAAACACATTCCGCAACACCTATTCAAGCCCATTCGCTCGAAGTTCAAGATGGACTCGTTTCGACTCTCCAGAGAGCATTTCGTCACAAGTTGATACAACATTCGTGCTGCCATGCTGCGAAGCCGCTGCAGAAATTCGCTGTATCAAATTGCTGATTCCAGGTTTGTCATAATCGAAAGTCAAACACCATTCCATCGGTGTTCCATACGGACACTGAAGAAACACTACTGATCGCCAACCGTCATCGCTTGGAAACGATTCGTAAAGAGACAGAATTCGCCCCGTAAAATTGGTATAGATGTCGCGGCCGGAAAATCCAATCGCGCTCAAGACAGAAAACCGAACTAGTTCGTTCGTCGAATAACTTCGCCAATCACTCGCAACTTCGACATATTTGTTCGACACAACCGCACACAAATTGGAAAATGCAGATCTCTCGTACCCGTTCAAATCCATACCCATGCCATAACCGCCACGAATCCCATAAAATCGTCGCATGACATCTTTTTCCAACGTGCATTCACCATCTATACGAAAGATTGAATAGGCTCTTTCATATATGTTCGTGCGCAGTTGTCCACCGGCATCGCCGTAAACAATTCCCATCACACCAATCAACAGCAACATCAATCGACATTTCATTCGTCACCTCCGACGTTTATCTGCCGAAGTGGCTGATCTGACGAGAGCAGCTTATTGGTAGTGGCTGTGAACTCTGCTTTGATTTCGTTGTCCAAACCCTGCAAGGAAAGAATGTATTTCAGGGTCTCCAGTCGATTTGAACTCGAAGCATAACCAATCAACTTGGCACAGAGCAAATCGTCTATTGGCAAGCAAGCCGCCCTGTCAACCATCCTATTTCGATAAAACATTTCAACGGCGGCAGAAACATTCGACGACGCCATACCTCCTGCATGATTCATGTTCCTGACTTTGCAGGCATAAACTCCAGCGGCATATCCTCTTTCCGACCTACTGAAGACAACTGTATTCGTGACAATCGTCTCGACAAACTCCGTGGATGACGGCCCGACATCTCCTAAATCCACGCCAGCCTCTATTGCCAGGTCGCGATGAACGCAATTGGGATTGAGTGCCGCGCGTCGGATCAGGGGAACCGCGTTCGTGTAGGCGAGCCGCTTGCAGGTGCCGAATGCCATAAACACTTTCACCTTATCGTCGTCGGGAAAAGCAATGCTATTGGTCATGGCCAAGGTTTCCAAATACCAGTCAAAAGCCGCTCGCCGTTCCGCAATACTCCACCCTCCCGCCCAAGTGTTACCCCCCGGACGACCGAGAAATCCCTCCCACGACTCCAAGACATTGTTCTGATCGGGATCGCGCCCCTCGGAAGCCCAGTTGTCATCACTCGCCACGTTAGCAGTTCGTGTGAGGATGGCATCCACATAGCGCCACTTTTCCGCGTCAGTATGCGAATAACCGACGCACGACATGAAAACCAGCAAGACTACAATCGCCTTCATTCCGCGCTGCTCCCTTCTCCTTTAGTTGCACGAAAATCAATATAGTGCGCACCGACTTTGATCTTGTCCGTCAGCCATTCACTACCCGCCCCTTCGGGCAGACCGGTGACTCTGAACATCGGAATGTCTACACGCCAATCACCCTTCCAACCATACATCAGCAAAGTTCCCAACACGTTAGGAAGGTCATTTTCAAGTCCATAAAAACCACGCCGACTCTCCGGCCCCCAATCCTGACCTCCGCTGTCGAAAAACTGCGGAATCAAATTATTCTCCCCTCCAAAAATCACCTTCGAACTCCCTCCTTCTCCTACTCGATCATAACAATCCTTTAGTCCCAGCATGTGCCCCAGTTCATGGGCCAACGCCCTTCCCCTGCCCTGTTTTCCCAGAACCACGCCAAAGTCACACTTGAATCCAACGACACGCGGATCTTCAATCGCACCTGTAAAAATGACATCTATTGCGTCATTGCTATGATTGGAGGAGAATAGACGGCGCGTCTGTGCCGAAACGACCTTGTTGGTCCTCCCATTACCATCCACCTCGATTTCGCGATCGCGAACGATCCAGTCGGTATTCGTGGTTATCGCGTCCTGAATCGAAAGCAACTCGAATCGAATACCGACCTGAGTATAAATCTCATTCGCGGTTTCAATCATTTGTCGTATAGATCCTTCCTCCCATTTCTTATCGAGTTGCTCTCGTGGAGGCCTTACCGTGTATGCCCGTATGTTCACCGTCTTCGGCACCACGATTGGCAACTTGAACCGTGGCTGGATTTCATCTTCATTGAACCGCGCCTCGATCTCAACTTCCCCGTTGGTGGCGGTTGGCGTCACCACCGCATACCAGCCGTTCGATTGAATAGTACACGGACCGGAAATCCACTTCCACTTCACCTCCCCGGGGCCAAACCCAGCGCCTGTTCCGTACCCGGTGCGAACATCGACCTTTAGGATGGCATTGGTGCCATAGACGAGGCAGGAAGGATTGACATACTGCCGACTGTTCGGATAGGTCTCGTTCGTGACAAACCGCCGCAGGGGCTCGATCACCCGGCATGTTCGCGAGGTGGAGACCACCCCACCGCCGTCCGCCGCAAATGAAACCGAGACGATCCCTCTTCCCAGCTCCGGGCATGCCAGATACAAGTTCGTGCTGCAAAAATAATCGTCCTCGCCAATTGCCAGGCGGATGGAATTGGTGGCCGGCTGAAGGATGTTCTCGTCCATGAAGAATTTCATCTCCGCGCCGCCAATCGAATCCACGGACAGATTTCCCGTCGTACCACGAGGCCCCTGCAATTCGAACGAAACCCGGTAGACACGCTCCGTGCGATTGCCGTTGTTGTAATCGTTCAGAAAATAGACATCTTGCCCCATCATCGACAACCGCAAGGGAGGCACGTCGGATCCACCGACCGTGATTCCGTGGCGGTTGGTGATCGCATAGCCGCCCTCGTAGGTTGTAACGAGATCCACGTAGTTCGTCGCCCAGTCAACACCATTCGTCGAATTCCAGTTGATGGTCGTCGTCAGCGAGTGGTTGTCCGAAAACGAAATGCCTTCTCCGCCCGACCAGGTACAATCAACATACGCATCCTCGTGGCAGTTGGTCACGACCGCAGTGACGATCCCATTGCCATCGGGGAAGATGTGCGTGACATCGGTTTCGAGTTCCACTTCCGCCGTGCGGCCGATCCACCCGGAACGCACGGAATCAACGTGCAGGGTGACCATGCTCGGCCAGCTCTGGTATTCCCAGGGGGAATACCATTCAACCGGAAGTGCACCGAGCATCTCAGACCCATCGAAATCGACCGCCGCCAACGCACCGTCCGAAAGTTCAAACGAGTACCTGGCTCCGTCGTCTATCGCGAAATACATCATCTCCGAACCATCGCACATCACCTGAACATCGCCGAAGGTGAGACATATTGGCCAGACATTATCCGGCGAGGAAATCTGCAACCCGATCAAATGTCGATTGGGTTCCGCTGCCCTCGCAGCCGCCCAGGCGGAGTATCCCATCGTTGCGATCTCGGCGGCATTGCTCGGGAACGCCGCCATCGCCCAGGCGTCCGTCTGGTTGTAACCATTATTGGGAGAAGGTACCCGCGGATTGTCGTCAATCGAATTTGGCAAGCCGTCCATGTCCCAGTCATCGGGATGGACACGCTGGAACACAACTTCGCGCGTACCCGCGCCGACTTCGACGAAGTGATTCGTGCCATTTGCTACGAGCCCCGCCGTACAAGTTACATCGCCGGCATTCGCAAGGTCGTAGCGCAGAGCGACTTCGCCCGTGTGGGGAAAGAGTTCCATCTACACACTCGCGATCTTCGTCGGGTCGTCGCCGATCGCCGCGTTCTCGAACGTAACCACAAGCCCATCGACATCGTTCGTTGCAGCCCAAGCGCGGCTCGCCGCGAGGTTGTAGCGCGACCAATGTGCGGCGGGGCAGAGCGCCAACCGTTCACTCAACAAACGAATCTCGTTGGCTCGGTTACGGAACTTCGAACGGAAATACCCTTCCACCCAAGCAAAGCCATTCGTCCATTCAACATCGCCGTAGGTGAATCGCCACCCGCCGAGGGGAATATGCCACGCTCCCCACCCCCGACCGCACGCCTGCGCCGATTCCCACACCGTCGCGTTCGTCGGCATCGTGAAAGTCGCCACAGCGAGGACATTCGAACTTACCGAGACAACGCGCCACCCCGCTGCGATATCCTCGTCGCTAACAGTCGAATGCACCCCACTCGCGAGATTTGGCCGTCCAAGTGACCCCAACACCAACGGTCCAGCAATCAGCCCCGTTCCACTTGTTCCTTCGCCCTCGGTCTGCCCAAGAATATTCCTTCCTTCTACATTCTCCCAATCGTTGGTGCCACCTTCAACCCGTATCACAACATTTGTTTCTCCCCCGACTTGATTTACACCATTTGTGCCACCCTCCTTGACACTCGCGTAGGCAATCCACACCCCTATGAAAATGGAGATCAGTGATTTCTCCCAAACCGGCAGACGACGGAACGCTTGATGCTCACGACGGAACGGATACGTCCCAGTTCCAATGAAAAACAACAACAATGACAGAAATACAAATGAGAAGGCCAAAATGACACCAATGCATGTTATCACACTCATCACTTTTCCTTCCTGGTATATTCACTTTCTTTTCTTCCTAGAGTTGGGAACGTTCTTGGACGTGGAGACCTGATAACCCTCCTTAGTTTTTTCAAACAACAACATATTCCCCTTGTTGTCAGTATGATAACGAAACACATCATTGTCCACACGTGCCATCATCCAAGAATGCAGTTCTTCGCAAGGAACGTTCGCCAACTCCCGAGGCTCCACCTTCTGCAATCCTCCACCGTATGAGCGCCCGGCAGAGACAATCGCTTCACGAGGAATGTTCGCCAAAAAGGTCCAAACCATTTCAGCCAACGAGGGATCCTCTTGCAGCGCACGTGCCAAGTCCGACTTAGGATACATCATGAGAAACGAATTCGAAACAATGGCCAAACTCAAAAGAACCACTTCGCGCAGGCAAGGAGGCCCTGCTTCCAGGGGACGCGGTGCGAGACGCCCGTCTTGCCTTCGAATTCCTTCAGATGCGCCACGTACCAATCGTAGTTTCTGACGAGCGCATCCTTGTTGGAATAGCGCGGCTTGAAACCGAGCACCTGTTCCGCGCGCTCGATCGAAACGAAACTATCCGTCGACGCCGTTTCGTACACCCACGGATAGAGCGGCGAGAGGTGGAGCTTTTCAAGGATGCGCAGAATGAAGACGATCGGCTTCACCGGCATGCCGCGGATCTTCTTGCCGTGGCCTGCGCGATCGAGAACGGCCTGGTAGTCTTCCTTCATCGTCGTAAAGTCCTTCGCGCCGATGTTGAACTCCGAGTTGACCTTATCCTCGGGGAGCGTCATCGTGAGATAGATGGCCTCGCAGAGGTCCGCCACATCCATGAGCTGGTAGCGGTTGTTGCCGCTGCCGATCATCGGGAAGCCGTGGCCCGTGTAGGCCCAATCGTAGAAGAGCGCGAATACGCCAAGGCGCTCCGGGCCGATGAAACTCTTCGGGCGGATGATCGGCACGCAAAAGCCCTCCGCGCGCGCCTGGCGGCAAATGCCTTCCGCTTCGATCTTCGCGTGGCCGTAGGGCCCCACGCCGATCATCTCGTCCGTCTCGTAGATCGGATGGTGTTTGGGAACGCCATAGACGGCCGTGGAGGAAATCTGGATCATCCGCGTCACGCCGAATTTGCGGCACGCGGCGATCACGTTGCGCGCGCCGTCGACTTCGGTCGTGCGGATGTCTTCCGGCGAGTAGAGGGGCAGAGCCGCCGCCGTGTTCACCACGAGGTCGCACCCTTCCACGCACTTCTCCACTGCGGCGATGTCGCGCACGTCGCCCTTCGTGAACGCGAGCCACGGTTCCGATTTTTCAGGATAGTCGAAGTCGGCGATATCCAGAACGCGAATCTGCTCCACGCCCTTTTCCCGCAGCGCACGAACCAGATTGATGCCCAGAAAACCGCTTCCGCCCGTAATCAATACCGTCTTCATTTCTTAACCTCTTCTTCTTCGGTCAGCTTCACCGACAATTCCTGCACCACGGCACGCGAAAGAATGAACACCGCATCCGCACCGCCCACCGTGGCGTAGCGCCCGCCGCCCGCCGCCGCGCCACCCAACAGAAGGTTGCGCCGCACGGCATCCGCATTTTCAAAATCGATCGCAATCGCCAACGCCGGCGCATCAAGCCCGCAACGACGGAAATCGTCCGGCGTTGCCGCCACCGTTTCCACGCCCACGGCTTCGACGCGCGTCAAAGCCGTGAGGAGCTTTTTCACGGCCTCGATCGCCACTGTGGCGGGCGTGCCCCCTTCGAGATTCCATCTCGCCCGATCGGGCGAGGGCGCCACCGAGATCGTGCGGCCGCCCTTTTCCGCAACGCTGATGCGACGGACGGAGGCCGGATCGACCGTCAAAAGCGTCTTCGACCGCAAATCGGCAAAGGCGCCGCACGCGGCGAAATAGGCCGCCGGCACCACCACGCCCGGCTGGACCCCGGCCGATGTCGCCACCGAGACGCGCACAACATCCTTATCCGGCAGCTCATCCGGCACATCACCACGCTTCATCCGCAAAACGCGATCGACCATCGCACCGGCCGCCGCCGCATCCGCCGGCGCCACGACGGGGGCCTCGAGCCGCCATACTTTGTTCGTATCCTGGGCCAGCACATAGACGAGCGAACCGGCCGTGAAAGAGACGGACTGCAACCGTTCGTTTTCGGCAATCGGGAAAACGCGCGTATCGCGCAGCGAAGCTCCGCCGGCGCGGCAGAGCTCCACGAGCGCCGCCTCCACCGCCACCACCGCCGATCCATTCCGTACGAGCGCGTAGACGAGATTCGTGCCTTTCCGTTCGCCGAACACGATCTGCTCGGCGGCTCCGGCCGCCGAACGTACCGTCACCGCGAATCCCGCATCCGCCGAAAGCCCGTAAGGGGCAAGGGCCGAGGGCCGAATGGCCGAACCATCGGCCGCCGCGGGATTGCCAACCGACGGCAACACGAACTCCGCAATGCGCGCACCGGCAAGCGCCTGAACGAGCGTCTCCACCGCGCCCGCATCCGCCGGCGCCTCAACGGGTGCGGCGAGTTTCCAGCCCCCCTCGGTTTTGACAAGCTTCACAAAGGGCGAACCCGGCGTACGCAAATCGATACCGGCAAACTCTTGAATGCCGCAGGCAACGAGCGCACGCCGCCGATAGCCATCCGCATCCTTCGGCACCGCCTCAAAGGCGGTACGCGCGATGGTAAAGACATTACGAAGCCCCGCCGTGCGCGCGTAGACTTCCTTGCCCGAGGCCGTGGGCGCGCCAAACAGAATCCGCGCCTCCGTGCCCCGCGCATGCAAAGTCACGGTGGCGCGCGCATCTTCCGTCAGGCCGAAGTCGGCAAAGTCCTCATGAAGTTCCGCCAGCTCCTCCTCCGTTCGCATGTCGCCCAGAGGGAAAAGCGTCACCGCATCGACGAGCCGCCGTACCACCGCCTCATCGGCCGGCACGGCATAGGGCGTAACGAGCCGCCAAGCGCCCTCGTCGTTGCGAACGAGCGAAACGAGGTTCGTACCGCCGCGCACGACATCTAGCCCATCGACATCCGCAAGCGCGAATGTGCACAGCGAATTGCGCGTTGCCTCCGTTGCCACCACCCGCGCCCGCCAGGAAAGAGCCCAGAGCGCCCAAGCCAGAAACGCAATGCCCAAAAGGAAGAGCAAAATGAAACGCCGATTGCTCATGCGAAACGCCCTTTCCGATACGCCGCCACAAAACCCAAGACAAGCACAAGGAACGGCAGGCCGACAATCGCCCCCGCGCCGAAGCGCAGCCACTGCCGCCGCTCCATTCCCGTATCGACCACATTGCCCGGCGTGCGCGGCGCCGTTTGCGCATCAAGCCCGGCGAGCCACGAAACGGCGTTCAGGAAAACATCGCGGTTCGCATTGGCCTGTTGCAACAAGGCGCCATTGGAAACAAAGGCGGCATCGCCCACCACCACCACGCGGGTCGGTTTAAGCGCCACATCGCGCGAAACACCGCCGCCACGCTCGAGGGCGATCGCAAGCGCAAGCGGCCCCCCGGGCTCCATCGTGGCATCGCGCATCCACGGGCGCACGGCCACTTCGCCCTCCCCCCAGGCATCGGCATCGGACCTCACCAGCTCCGTAAACGTGGTTCCCTCCGCCTGCGCGGCCGCCGTCGCCACGAGCGGCACGGCGCTTTCAAAGACGACCGTACTGCCCGCAAGCGGCCGCGTAATGGCATGTTCGGCGAAGTCGCGCGCCACGACTTCCGTACCGGAAAGCGTTCGCGGCGAAATGACGGTAAAGGGCAACACCTTAACCCCGAGATCCGCAAGCAAGGCCCCCACGCCGGCGTTCGAACCCGGTGCCGCCAAAACGAGGAGCCGGCCGCCGCTTCTCAACCACCCCTCGAGCCGCGTCGTTTCCGCGCGGGAAAACGGCTCGCGCGCGCCGGCCACGACAAGCGCCGCACAATCCGTCGGGATCGCAATGGACGTTGCAAGATCCAACTTCTCCAATGTATAGCCATCGCGCCGCAAATCCCGTGCGATGTCGCTCAGCCCGTAAACCGGGTCATAGGAATCGAACGCGGCCTCGCCATGACCAGTCGTCCAATAGACGACCTCGCGCGAGACGGGCAGCGAAAGGCGCAGCAAGGCCGAAGCGCAAGCGGCTTCGCCGGCAAAAAGCGCATCAGCCCCCACGGCCACGGCCTGATTCGTCGGCGAAGTGAAAAGATCGCCAATCGGCAATGCGATACGGCGCTTTCCGCGCTGGAAAACGAGCGAACCCTCTTCCGCACCCGTCCGCACCAGCGAAACGGCACGGCCAAGTTCCCAACGCGGATCGACATAATCGACCACCAGCCGTGCGCCCCCTTCACGGCGTGCCGTCGCCTCCAAGCCGCGCAAGAGGCGCGAGACCGCACGGAAAGACGGCGCGCGGCGTGGCAGAAAACAGGTCACCCGCACGTTGCCCTGCGCATCGGCGAGAATCTGGCGCGTACGGGCCGACATCTTCACCTCGGCCGCCCGCACCGGCAACTCGAAGGAGAAGTCCAAGCGCATGGCGCAGGCAACGACGAGACAGGTGAACACGAACGCGAGCATCGTCACAAACGCCGTCGAGCTACGCAGGCCACGCCCCGCCCGACCGCGCAACCGGGCCCCGGCCACCGCCTTCGTGGCGGCAAACACGGCGAACGCCGTCAGCGCCAGATAGAAGACCAGCGTTGCAAACGCAACGAGTCCCGTTGACAGATCGACGATATGCGCCTCGAACGGCACCGCCGCATAACGCGCACGGAGAACCGGCGCCCACGCGGTTGCTCCCGCAAAAAGCGCGTAGGGTAAAGCCAAGACCAACAGCAATGACGTAAAGGCAGCCGCCGCCGCATGACGGAAACAGGCGCTCGCCAGAAGCCCCGTCGCACACCAGAGAAGCCCCTGCAACAATAGGGCAAACATCGCCGGCAGAAATTCGCCAAGGGCGAGCGCACCCCGCAAAGCCGGCGCCGTAAAGGGCAAAATCACAAGCGGCACCAGCAGATACAGGCACACCGCAAACGCCAAAACGGCAAACGCCCCCACGAGCTTCCCCAAAACGACATCCCGTTCGCGCACCGGAGCCACCAGCAAAAGCTCAAGGCGCCCGCTCGAACGTTCATCGGCAATCAGGCGCATCGTGAGCAAGGCCGCGAGAACAGGCAGGAACGGTACGGCCCCGACCGCCCAGAGCGCCGCAACCGGCGTGGAGCCGCCATCACCGCAGAAGAGCGCACGCGCGAACGAGCCGCCGGCAAGCGCAAGAAACCCTGCCACCGCGACCGCAGTCGTGGGGGAGGGCGCGAGGCGACCGAACGTTCGCGCAAAGACGAGCAAGACCGTGCGCATCATTTTCCGTTTCCTTCCACATGCGACGCGAGGCCGAGGAGCATCTTCGCACCGGCGGCTGTCTTCGCCCCCAGCGCATGGCCGCTTTTCAGCACATAGAACTTTGTGGCCCAAGACGCCAACTCGTCGATTTCATGGCCGCTCACCACCACCGCCGCGAACGAGGAGACCGCCGCGAGAATACGGCCGAACGAAACGCGCGTGAGCGGATCAAGCCCCGCCAGAAGATCGTCCAAAAGCAGAAAGCGCGGCCGGAGGAGCAAGGCATCGGCCAGCGCCACGCGCTTGCGCAAGCCGAAGGAGAGCGTACCGATATAGGTTTCCGCCACCGTCTCAAGGTCGCACAACTCAATCGCCTCGGCAACGCGATGGCGGATTTTCTTCTTCATCTCGCCCCGCAGATTCGCCCGATAGCGCAAGTAGTCCTTCACCGTGAGATCGGGATCGGCCGCCGCCGTTTCCGGGAGATACCCCATGACCCGACGGAAACGCAAGGGATGGGCAAACGTATCGGCGCCATCGGCCAGCACCGTTCCCGCCGACGGCCAACAAAGCCCGGCCATGATTTTGAGAAGCGTCGTCTTACCCGCGCCATTCGCACCAACGAGAACAGCCGTCTCTCCCGGCGCGACAGAGAACGACACACCTTCCAGAAGGCGCGTACGCCCCCATGAAAACGTGATGTTCTGAACTTCAAACATGAAGGGAATCCTCAACAACCACCGCAGGAACCATGATGGCAATGGCCGCAGCTCCCGCCGCAAGAGCCCCCCGCGCCATGACCACCGCATGTCGCCCCCTGCTGCGTAACGAGCGTACCGGCGATGAGCCGGGCAATCGCCTCGTCCGCCGCCCCCGAAACGCCCGCGAGCGGCACGATACCCGCCGCAACGAGAGCCCCTTGCGCCCCGGGACCGATATTGCCACACACGACGGCGTTCACGCCACGCTGCAGCAAAGCGAGCGCCAGATCTTCATGCGCGACGCCTGCCGCATCGAAAAGCTCTGAGGCGACCACACGATCAAGCTTGATCGTGTAGATTTTAAACTGGGACGCTCTTCCAAAATGCGGAAAGATCGAACCGTCGGAAAATGGTATGGCAATCATCGCGTTCATGGCTTTATATTATAGCATAAAATTCATCAACCGTGTCAGAACTCGCCTTCCCTCGGGAAATAAAAAGCTTGCCCGCCATGAAGGCCGGGCAAGCTCCGACAGTTCTCGCGAACCATCTGGGGAAGCACTTACTTCTTCGCCGTTTTCTTAGCCGGCGCCTTCTTCGCAGGAGCCGCCTTTTTCGCCGGCGCCGCCTTCTTCGCCGCGCAGCAGCAGCACTTCTTCGCCGGCGCCTTCTTCGCCGGGGCCGCAGCCTTCGCAGCCGGAGCCGCCTTCTTTTCCGCCACGGTCTTCTTGGCCGGCGCGGCCTTCTTCGCGCAGCAGCACTTCTTCGCCGGCGCGGCCTTCTTTGCAGAAGCCGCAGCCTTCTTCGCAGGAGCCTTCTTGGTGGTAGCCATTTATCTGTCCTTTCGTTAGATCGACGCGTGGCGTACCGTACAACGGCACAATGACCACTTGTCTGCGAATATGATACAAATTATTTTTTCGTTTGAAAACAAAAAAATGCGTTTGGCCACCCCAAAAGTGCCATTCAACGGCCTTGGCGGCTATTTTTTGCCCATGCCGAAGAGGCGCAACGCCGCGCGGAAGTCCGCGGGAAGAGGCGAATGCGCTTTAATCTCATTTCCCTTTTCCATCGGATTGGGCAACTGAAGGGCCGATGCATGCAGCATTTGGCGCGGCACCGTCATGAGCCGCGCGTCGCGCGCGCTCTTGAGGCCGAACGTGCGATCGCCCACCACGGGGAAACGAATGCCCGCGAGATGGCGCCGAATCTGGTTCGTTCGGCCCGTCTCGATGCGTACGCGCAGGAACGAGGCGTCTGGGCTCGACGCCTCGCGCGACACGTGCGACACCGCCGGCTGGTCGTCAAGCGGCGTCTCGATCTTCTGATGCGCGTAAGGGAACGTGCCCGCCACGATCGTGCAATAGCTCTTCTGCACCCGCCGCGTTTTGAAGACTTCCACCGCCGCGAGATAGGCCGCGTAGGACTTCGCAAAAAGAAGGCATCCCGTCGTATCGCGGTCAAGGCGATGCACGGCCTGAAGATTCGGTTCCTTGAGCTGCTCGCGGAGAATCGATTCCACCGACTTCGCGTCGTCGTTCGTAAGAAGCCCAGCAGGCTTATCGGCCACCACGTAATCGGCCGTTTCCACAAGAACGCGCACATGCTTGCGCTCTTCTGGCGCAACGACCGTCTTCGCGCTTCCCGCCTGCCGCCGCGCGGCAGAGACGACGGCCCGCGGAATTTCCACGCTGTCGCCCGTCTTCAGCAAATGATGCGCGATCCATGTGCATCGGCGGTTCACCCACACGCTCCGGCCGTCGATCACCGCCTTCGCGGCACGGCGGGAAAGCCCGAGGCGCAACGCGAGGAAATCCTGCAAGGGCTTCCCGGCATCAGGCCGATTGACGACAAGGGTTTCAACATTCGCGGCAAACTTCGGGGCCCGCGGACCCGTGGCTTTCTCTCTCATGGCTTCACTTACATTCGAATGACAGAACCGACAACACCAACAATCTTCTTACCCTGCCGATCGGGCGCAAGCTGAATCTCCACGTCCTTCGCCACGGCATCGTCTTCCTGGGCCTTCACGCGTACCGCCCCCGTTTCGCCCGCCAATGCCTGACGGAACAAAACCGCGAGCGGTTCATCGTCGAAATAGTCTTCGAAATCCTCCTTCAGCACATCCTCCTCGTCGGCAAGGCCGAACATCTGCAGGAAGGCGGAATTGACGGCGCGGAACCGCCCTTCGCCCGAACAGGCGAAAAGAGCGGCCTGCGAGATTTCGTAGGCGTTCTCGCGCGTCTTGAAAGCAGCAAGCTGCCGGCGGCGCCGTTCGGTGTTGCGAATCGTAAAAACAAGATCGCCCGGATTGAGCAAATCGATAAGGCTCACCGTCACTTCCGCGGCAAAGGCCGAACCATCCTTGCGCAGGCAGTTCGCATCGAGCATCATGTGCCGCGCCTGATCGAGACCGGCGCGGATACGCTCCACCATCTCAGGCGTCACACCGGGGATGAACCGGCCGATCGGCCAGTCCAAAACATCGTCAGTCTGGTAGAGGAAGAATTCCTTTGCCCGCGGATTGAGCTCGAGCAGATGGCCGTTGGGATCCGTAATCAGCACCGCGTCATACATTCCGGCCAGCAACTGGCGGAACAGCGAGCGATGGTCTTTCATCGTAGTATTGGTGGGCATGGGCTCTGCGCTTCCTCTCTTCAAACAAACAATCAAAGGTTACCGCGGTTCACGAAGTAGACGGCGCCGACCATGCAGACGAAGGCCCAGAGATAGTCCCAGCGCCACTTCTCGCCAAGGAAGAACATCACGAACGGAATGAACACGCACACCGTGATCACTTCCTGGAAGATCTTGAGTTGCGGCACCGAGAGCCCCATGGCATTGCCAAGACGGTTCGCCGGAATCATGATACTGTATTCGCAGAATGCAATACCCCAGCTCAGAAGAATGATGCCGAAGAGCGACCCGATCGACTGTTCCCCCGTCGGCGCCTTTTTCAAATGCCAATACCAGGCGAACGTCATGAAAAGGTTGCTGAGAACCAGCATCGCCAGCGTGACGACAACGCCCAGAGGACGCGGAATACTCGAGAAATTCATTGACTAGATCTTCCAGTAAAACACCAAGGAACCTTGCCCCTCAGGGCTTCACCTCTTTTTTCGTTGCCGCCGCCGCAGCCGCGGCCTCGGCTTCGGCCTTTGCCTTTGCCTTCTTTATGCTCTCCAAGGTTTGCGCAAGTTCCGGCAGATCCGGATATTTCTCCAACGCACGGCGCACATGACGCTCGGCATCGGCGTGCTTGCCGAGCCGATTCTCGATGAGAGCGAGATTGTTCAAAACGGCGGGTTCGTCAGGACGACGCAAAAGGCAGCGTTTGAGATGTTCTTCCGCGAGCGAATACTTCTCTTCCTGGAAATACAGCATGCCCATTGCGAAATTCGCCCGCGGTTCATCGGGATCGGCTGCAAGAATCGGCGCAGCGAAACGCCCCGCGTAGGCAAAATCAGCCCGCGAGAGCCCGATGATGAGCCCTTCGCGCGGCGTCAGCTCGTCCCCGTTTTGCATCTTGAGCCAATTGAGATTCTGCCTCATCTTTCGCACAGACGAATTGGCCCTGTCGAGCATGTCGGCCGTAGAAGCCTCCCGCAGGGCCTCGCCGCGATTGCCGTCAACATCCGCCATCCGGCTGCGCATCTGCGCCAAACGCGAAAGCCGCCACAACACAAACGGGAACTTGCGCCGAAGCATCGCATCCGTCATCAGGTCGACCCGTCCCAAATCATCATCCTTCTCCTTCCCCAGGCGCGAAAGCCCCCCCGCACGCTTGCCCAACGCCTCGCAGGCCGCGAGCGCACGCGCACGCTCCTCTTCCGTCACCCCTCCCGGAAGTGCGACGAGCCCGGAAAGCGGCGGCAACGGTTTTTTAACGCGCTTCCACATTTCGAAACCGATCTGCACGGCAACATTCGTCAAACGACTCGCGTCACTATTCTCCACCCAGGCACGAAGCGCCGTAGGAGCATCGTTTTCAAAGAGCGCACGATCCTCATCGGTCTTGGCCGCCCGATCTCGCAACATTCGTTCGCGAGGATTGTTCGGAGCCATGAAGGAAAGACAAACGAGAGGCCGGCCGCGCCGAAGCGCCTCCAACTCAAGAATCGGATCGTAAGAACCATCCGTAAATATCGTATCGCAATTTTTAGTTTCCGCCAAGGTTTCCTCGACCGCATCCTGAATCGTTCGCGCCACGCTGCGCGTGAGCAACTGCACACGCCCCGGCACCACGAGGAACGGGATTGCGACAATGAGCAAGGCGAATATCCGCTGCCGCCAAACACGCGCCCGCCCCAACGATTCCGCCATCAACGCTGGCCCCTTGGAGAGCATCGACTCCGGATAGCGTTGATGCGCAATCCGCCGATAATTACGGCAATAGGCATCCACCCCGAAAATCGCCAAGGCAAACGCCACCGTCGCCACGTTAAACAGCAAAACGAACGAAAGAAGAATATCCGACGACACCGTCTCCCGCGCCGTTCCAAGCCAGGTCCAAAACCAGAGAACCGGCGTCCCCACGAGTTGGGAAAGCGCCACCACCCCCGCAAAGCCCGAACACATGCCAACGCCCCACGGCAGGAACTTATCGTCATCCCACGCCTTGGGAAGGATGCTCACGAGAAACACGAACGGGGCGATCGAAAAGAGCAGCATGAAAAGCCATCCCGGCCCCGTTGCCGCCGACCAAGACGCATCCCAGGCCCCGCGAAAATATTCAAACAAAAGGCCCAAGACCCCCTCGTGCCCCGTCGCCTCAAGGCCATTCGCCCTCACGAACTGAATCACATTCACCGTGACGCCGCACACAAAACACGCTAGCCAAATATACGAGATGCGCTTGAACACCACCACGCGCACGAGTTCGTCGACAATCGGCGTGACAAGCGGCACTTGGGGATTGTTCGCCCATTTGACGGCACGCAACATCACCACCATCGCCAGAATCAACATCAAAAAGCCGAGCGTGCTCTCCACCGAAATGAACCCGATCAGCGCAAAGCAAAAATAAAGCGACCAAATCGACCCTCGCCGCAGAAAGACGAAGAAAAGGCATCCGGCCCCCGTAACCAGCAGCAAAAAGAGAGACACGGGAGAAAACGTCTGCCCCGCTCGCCACACGGGCTCGGCACACGTGAAAAGAATCGCCACCAAAATGGCGATAATCCGCCCGAGCCACATCCCTACACGGCTCATGTGCACGCGAAGGCGCAAAGCCGCTGGAAGAATATCGCGAAAAACCAAATACACGAACACAGCCGAAAGGCCAATGCAAATACGCCCGAGATAGGAAAGCGCCGTGAAGGCCGTCGCCGGCGTCCCGAACTTGAAAAGCACCGCCAGAACGCCCCGGTAAAGCCCGGGGAAGGGAGCCCCCGGCGGACGCAACCCGCTCGCAATCGCCGCATCTTCCCACACCGAGGGATGAATGCCAGGAAATGGCCAGAGCGCGAAAAGCAGCCATACGACGCCAAAGACAAACGGCACCCAGAACCAATCCCAGACACGCCCCGGCGTCTGCAACCCGATAAAATCATCCGCGTTGGCCATAACATCCTCCCTTAGCTTCGCTGGCGCAACATTTCGTACATGCACACCGCCGCCGCGACGCCGGCGTTGAGCGATTCGATTTCACCGAGCATCGGCAAGACGGCGATGAAGTCGCACGTCTCGCGTACGAGCCGCGAGATACCGTTCCCTTCCGCACCGATCACAAGGCCGCATCGGCCGTGAAAATCGATTTCCGTGTAGGGTTTTGCGTCTTCCCCCCAGTCGAGGCCGGTCATCCACACGCCCGCCTCCTGGAGCTGCTTCATCGCCCGCACGAGATTGACGACGTGGGCGACCTTCAGATACTCGCTCGCACCGGCCGAGGCCCGCACTGCGGCCGGCGTCACGCCACACCCGCGGTCTTCCGGCAAAATGACGCCCGTTGCACCGATCGCACACGCCGTCCGGAGCACCGAGCCCACATTCTGCGGATCTTCGAGATGGTCGAGCACGATCACGGTCGCATTCTCGTTCTCGCGCACCTCTTCGAGAATGTCCTCGAACGCCACGTAGGGATAGCCCGTCGTCTTCAGTGCCACGCCCTGATGATGGCCGCCGCGCGTCAGAACGTCGAGGCGCTTGCGCTCTTCCGTGCGCACCATGATGCCGCGCGCCTGGGCCGTGCGGCGCAGGGCCGAAAGATCATCCGCCTCGCGCTTGTCGTAGGGCGGCAACACGATCTCGGAGATCGTGCGCCGCCCTGCACGCAACGCCTCGGCGACGGGGTTACGCCCATAGATCCACTCGCCGCCCGTGCAGAGTTCGCGCGGGCCGCGAGAACGGTTTTCAAAGTCTCGATCATTACGCATGTCGCAGCGTCTCACTCCTCACATTCGAGCACCACGCGGAAGCCGACGTCATAGACGGTCTGCCACGTTTCGTACCCCGTACGCCAGGAACTCGTGCCGTCGCGCGGACGCGAGGCGAACGAGCCGCCGCGCACCGCCTTGCGCGTTGCGGGATTGCCCGCGTTACGGCCGTCGCCATCCACGTACGGATACGGCGCGTAGTCGGAAAGCGTCCATTCCGCGGCGTTGCCGTGCATGTCATAAAGGCCCCAGCGGTTGCAGTTCGCACGACCCACGTAGTTCAGGTTGAACCAGTCGTCCTGCCAACGCTCTTCATGGAGCGGGAAGTTCTGCTCCACGCGGAACGGACGACGATTGCGGATGTTGCCGCCGCCGTCGAAGCCGACCACCTGGAAGCGCACGTCACGATCCGCAAAGTTCGCGAACTTCGAGAAGTCGTTGTCGAGGCCGCCCCACGGGAACGGCGTATCCGTACCCGAGCGCGCAGCCCATTCCCACTGGGCTTCCGTCGGCAACGAGGCCTTGACATTGCAGGTCTTCGAAAGCCAGGCGCAGAACTTCATCGCGTCGTTCCACGTCACGCGCACCACCGGCATGCGGCGATGGTTGCCCACATGGCCAGGGAACACGTGGTCCTTGCCGAATTCGTCCTGGTAGCGCGAATCGTGGTTCGGATCGAACACGTTGTACTGCTGGTTCTGGATTTCCATTTCCGAGATCCAGAAGGGTTTGGTGATGCGCACCACGGCCTGCGGGCGCTCATCGGGATAGCCGGTTGCCGAGCCCATCACGAACGCGCCTGCGGGGATGCGGCGGAAGGTGATCGACTGGCCGCCGCTGATGGCGATCGTCTTCGTGAGGACCGGCGCGATCTGGTCAATGGCGCCCATCATCGCGTTCGCGCTCTGATGCACGCTCATCGGCCAACCGGCGACCTGCGGCGCCGGCGCGGGAGCCGGAACCTTCTCGGGCGCGACGGGCGTCACCGTGCGCTTCGCGAGAAGCGCCGCATAGCGGTCATGTTCCTCTTCCGGGTTATCCGCCACGTTGGCGTAGGAAATCGCGAGCTCCTTGCGGCGCTGCACCTGGTCCTTCACCGGATGCTGCACCCAATGGTCCGGCCGCGAGAGCGAGGGCGGGCTCCATTTGCCGTAGAACGGGCAGTTGAGGTCGATCCATTCGTAGATCTTGCCCCACGCCTGGTCGTCGAGCTTCACGCCGAAGTGGCCCTTCTCCAGCATCTGCACGAGCGGGCTCGTCGACGCATGGTAGTCCATGATCGGCAGCAGCGTCTCTTCGCTTTCCGGGCCGGGACGGTGGATGTACGGATGCATCACACGATACGCTTCCTCCGCCGAACCCATCCAGAGGCGCTTGCCATTGAGGTTCTGCTCGTCCTTGTAGCCGCCCTGGTCGGCCTTCGCAACCGGCGCCTTCTCCTTGTCGCCGTGGCAGGACAGGCAGTACTTCTTCACGACCGGGAACATTTCGTTCGCAAAGCCCCACGGACGAATTCCATCGCCGTCCGGATGCTTGATCTGCTGGATCTCACCGCGGAAATACTTCTCGTCGGCGATCGTGCGCTTCGTGTGGATGGAGGAACGGTTGTCCTCATGGCAGCCCGTGCACGACACGCGCTCGCCCGGCATGCCCACGATCCACGAACGCATCAGCTGCACCGAACGGCCCTTCTCGTCGAGCGGCTGCACCGCGATCGGCACGTTCGCCGGCATTTCAAAGCAGCAGCTG
>JAZLJP010000108.1:0-12691 GCA_045617985.1 Kiritimatiellia bacterium | reverse complement strand
ACTACCGCCTCCGCTGGTTCAACGTGCCGTACGAGGCGGGCGAGCTGAAGGCCGTCGCCTACAAGGGCGACGAGGTGATCGGCGAAAAGACGATGCGCACGGCCGAAAAGCCCGTGGCGGTGAAGCTGACGCCCGAGGAGGCGGTGCTGCCGGCGGACGGCGAGACGATCGCGTTCGTGCAGGTGGATGTGGTCGATGCGAAAGGTACGCGCGACCCGTACGCGACGAACCGCGTGAAGTTCACGCTCGTGGGGCCGGGTGAGATCGTGGCCGTGGGGAACGGCAATCCGCGCGGGCTCGAGTCCTTCAAGAACGTCGATTCGCATCCGCTCTACTTCGGGAAGGCCGTGGTGGCGATCCGGCGGCTGAAGAGCGCGGCTGAAAAGGATGTGCCGGTCAAGCTCATCGCCTCGGCGGAGGGGCTCGCGTCCGATTGCGTGACGTTGGGATCCTTCTCGGCGAAATGAGGTTGTTTCGTCCCGCGTGTAGGTTTTGCGATTCTTTTGCCTACTTGATAATGGTAATGGGCGGCATCCTAACCTCCCGGCGGTCTGGAGAGTTTGAAAACAACGAAAGGAAGATTTGAAGAGATGAAGATTGCGATGATGGTTGTGGCGTTCGCGCCGCTCGTACTGGCGGCCGCGCCGCTCACGATCGTTTCGCCGATGGATGGCGCGACGCTGCCCACGCTCTCCGCCGGGCAGAAGGCGTATGTCGAGATGCCGCGCAAGGCGCGCGTGGCGTATTTTGCCGACCGCGAGAAGCGGGCCGAAATGAAGGCGCTCGGCTATTATCCGCAGCCGATTCGCCTTGCGTGGAAGGGCGGCGCCGAGGGGGCGACGTACAAGGTGGTCGTCAAGCGCGAGCCGGACGGCAAGGTGTTCTACACGGGCGAAGGTACGAACACGTGGGTGGACGTGGATAACCTCGAAATCGCGCGCACCTATTCCTGGTCGGTGACGGGGGGCGGCGAACTTGCGGCGAAATTCGCTACGGAAGATCTGGCGCCGCGGCTCATCCGCGTGCCGGGCGTGCCGAACGTGCGCGACCTCGGCGGGCGCATCGGGCTCAATGGCCGCCGCGTGAAGCAGGGCCGCGTGTTCCGCACGGCCGGCCTCAACGACAACGCCTCCAATATCTATTATACGCGCGACGAGCTTGAGAGGGAAGGCAAGCTCACGCCCGAGATGCTGAAGAAGGAAAAGACGATCAAGGACCATATCGCGCGCTATCGCGGCTATCAGGCCGAGCCGGCGAAGTTCCCGCGCACGCACAAGGGCTGGCTCGCCTACGCGAAGGCGAATCCCACGGCAACGGTGGCGGATTATTTCAAGTACCGCATCGAGGGCGACGAGGCCTCGCTCAAGAAGGTCTACCACGTCGTGAAGGTGCGCATGCCGGGCAAGAGCCGCATCACGGATGCCACGCGCCCCTACCTGCTCGGCGAACTCGGCATCAAGAGCGATATCGATCTTCGCAGCGACGGCGAATGCTTCGGCATGACGGGCTCGCCCCTCGGGCCCGCGGTGACGTGGTTCCACTATTCGTCTTCGGCCTATCAGGGCATGCAGACGAAGGAGGGCAAGGCCGCGTTCACGAAGGTCTTCAAGGTGTTCCTCGACGAGAAGAACTACCCCATCGACTTCCACTGCATCGCGGGCCAGGACCGCACGGGCGCCGTGGCGTTCATCCTCAACGGCCTTCTGGGCGTTGAGGAGGAGCAGCTCTATCTCGACTGGGAAGTGACCGGCTTCTGGAACGGCAGCCATTCGTTCCGCCATTCGCGCCTCTTCGACAAGCTCGTCGCGGGTTTCCAGGAGAAGGTGCCCGGAAAGACGCTCCACGAGAAGATCGAGAACTACGTGCTCTCGCTCGGCTTCACGAAGGCCGATATCGAGAAGTTCCGTTCGCTCATGCTTGAATAGTCAATTGAAAATCCGAAAGGGGAAAACGAAAATGAAGAATCCGATTGCAGTTTGTTCGTGGTCCTATCAGAAGCCGCTCATGACGGTGGCGGAGGAAATGCGCAAGATCGACGTGAAATACATCCATCTCGCGCTCCAGCCCTTTCTCGAGGGCGATGCCCGCCATGGCGCCGCCGAAGGCGCGCAGACGCGCGGCTACGTGGAAGGGCTCATCGATTCCGGCCGCTGGGTGGTGACGGCGTCGATGCTCTCGTTCGCGCATGAGGACTACACCTCGCCCGTGACGATCCGCAAGACGGGCGGCATCGTGCCGGACGACAAGTGGGACGGCATCAAGAAGCTCATGCCGAAGGCGGCGAAGCTCGCGGTGCAGTTCAAGACGAAGTTCCTTACCCTCCACGCCGGCTATCTCGACGAGACCAACGCCGCAGCCGTCAAGAAGTATATCGAGCGCGTGCAGTTCATGGCGGACGTCTGCCAGGCAAACGGCCTCGAGCTTCTCCTTGAGACGGGGCAGGAAACGGCGGATGATCTCGTGAAGTTCCTCGGCCGGGTGAAGGGCGTGGGCGTCAACTTCGACCCTGCGAACATGCTCCTCTACGGGATGGGCAATCCCGTAGAGGCCGTTGCGAAGCTCGCGCCGTGGATTCGCCATGTGCATATCAAGGATGCGTTCCCCTCTCCGAAGCCGGGCGTTGAATGGGGCAACGAAGTGCCTTGGGGTGACGGCAAGGCCAACGCGGCGGCCTTCCTCGCGGCGCTCGAGAAGATCGGCTATACGGGCGCCCTTGCGGTGGAGCGCGAAGGCGGCACGAGCCGCACGGCGGATATCGCCCTTGCGGTGAAACGTTTGCGCGCGATTTAAGCTTGGACAATTCCGTCCATTTTTGATACAATCTTACCTCAATTTTTTCACGAAAGGATACAAGAAAAATGAAGAAGCTCATGCTCCTCGGTGCGGCGCTCTGCGCCACGGCGGTTTTCGCCGATAAAGTCGCCATCAAGTTCGAACTCCCGCCGCCCCACATCACGGGTACGCCGAAGGAAATCAAGAGCGACAACCTCGAGCCCGATCGCGGCCCGGGCAAGCTCCGCGCGCCGATCATGGTCGAGGCTGAATACGCGAAGAAGCTCACGAACGAAGATACGAAGGTGACGACCTCCGAAGAAGCCGTGACGGGCGAGAACGAGTATGTGGTGGATGGCGATAAGACGGCCGACGCTACGAGCATGCTCCAGCTCCCGGGCGGCCTCCAGTGGGTGCAGCTCGACCTCGGCGCCGAGCACACGATCAGCGCCATCTGCGTGTGGCACGATCAGGGCGACGAGCGCGTGTATCGCGATGTGATCATGCAGATCTCGAACGATCCCAAGTTCGCCGACAAGGCGAAGGTCACCACGGTCTTCAACAACGACCACGATGAAACCTCCAAGCTCGGTCTCGGCAAGGGCCCGGACAAGGAATACCGCGAGCGCAACGATGGCCGCCCGGTGGATGCGAAGCTCACGAAGGGCCGTTATGTGCGCATCTATTCGGCGGGCTCCACGAGCGAGCCGGTGAACAACTACATCGAAATCGAAGTGTTCGGCAAATAAGCCGTTTCTTCGGCATGGTGAACATCGCTTCAATAGCGATAGACTTCATGGGGCGCGGCGGCAAGAAATTGCGGCCGCGTCTTTGTAGAGCCGTCTACGCCGCCTGTGGCGGCGTGGGGGATGTATCGGCCCTGTGCGAGGCCGTGGAATGCTTCCACAAGGCCTCGCTCGTCCACGACGACATCCAAGACGGCGATGAGGCGCGTTACGGCCGGCCGACGGTGTGGAAGGAACACGGCATTGCCGTGGCCATCGCCGTGGGCGATTGGCTCGTGGCGCGCGGCTATCGGCTCATCGCCGCGAGCGGGTTTCCCAACGCGGCGGAAATGATTGCGACTACGGTGGCGAGCCACCAGCGGCTCTGCGAAGGGCAGGGCGACGACCTTCTCAACGCGGCGGCGCGCCCGAATGGAACGCCCGCTTTCGATCGGGAGGCGTACGTGAGCGTGTGCGAGCGGAAAACGGGAGAACCGTTTGCGCTCGCGGCCGAGCTGGGGGCGATGGCGGCCGGTGCGGAGGCGGCGCCCTATCGCGCGTTTGGTCTCGCGTACGGCATCGTGTTTCAAATCAACGACGATTTGGCCGATGGCGCGAATGCGGGGGTGCTTGCCGATCTCAAGCGTACGTGGGAGACGACGCTCGCGAACGACCCGGTGGGGGCTACGGTGCGCCGGTTCTTCGTCTGAAAGGGGAAAGAGTGATGAAGCATCTCGTCGTTCTCGCAGCGGCCCTTGGCTATGAAGGTCTCGAACGGCGAAAGCGCCTGCGCCTCGCGGGGCTCGATTTCAAATCGGCCTGGAGCGTGTTTCCCGCCGTGACGTGCGTCGCGCAGGCGTCTTTCCGCACGGCGAGCGAGCCGTGCGACCATGGCATGACCTCGAACGGCGTCTATGTGCGCACGTTGCAGAAGCCGATGTTCTGGGAACAGTCGGCGACGCTTGTGGAAGGGGCGCGGATTTGGGACGAGGCACGTCAGCGCGGCGAGACGGTTGGCCTCTATTTCTGGCAGCAGTCGCTCGGCGAAAAGGCCGATTCGATCATCTCGCCCGCGCCGATCCACAAACACGGCGGCGGGATGATCATGCGCAATTACACGCAGCCTGCGGAGATGGGCGAACGGCTCGCGAAACAGTGCGGCACGTTCCCGCTCCATCGGTATTGGGGGCCCTTCGCCTCGCCGAAGGTGGGCGGAGCCGTCATCGAGAATTTCCTCGCGATGATGGCGGTGCGCGAGCCGGATTGGGCGTTTCTCTATCTGCCCACGCTCGACTACGAGGCGCAGCGCACGGGGCCCGACGGCCGGGCGGCCGATCGGGCGCTTGATCTCTTTGAGGCCCAGCTCGCGCAGCTCGCCCGCTACGCCGAACAGGCGGGGGCGGCGCTCACCGTGTGCGGCGACTATGAAATCGGTGCCGTGACGGCCGCGCCGGTGTTCCCGAATCTCGATTTGCGCCGGGCGGGCTATTTTCAGGTGCGCCCCGTGGTGGGGCGTTCCTATCCCGATTTCTACACCTCGCGGGCGTTTGCGATGTGTGACCACGAAATCGCCCATGTCTACGTGCGTGACGAAGGCGATATCGAACCGGTGATGAAGTTCTTTCTGGAAACGGGCGCCTATGAAACCGTGGAGCGCCGCAGAAGCCAGATTTGGGCACATGCTTCCGCAGGCGAGATCCTGCTCGTCGCGAAGAAGGGCAGCTGGTGCGCCTATCCGTGGTGGACGGACGTGTGTGAGGCGCCTGATTGGGCCACGCACATCGATATCCACAACAAGCCCGGTTACGATCCGTGCGAGCTTTTCCTCGCGCCGTCGCTTCCGCCGAAGACCTGCCAGGACGCGGCGCGCATCAAGGGTACGCACGGTCGGCGTTCGACGATCGCCTGGGCGTCGACTGCGCCGGGCGTCGGCGGAACGTCGATGATCGACCTTGCGGCGTCATTGCCTTTAAATCAAATTAAGTGAGGATATGAGACTATGAAATTCGGAAAACAGTTCTTGTCAGCCGGCATGGCCGCCCTTGCGGGCGCCGCATTCGCCGCCAATACCATTACCATCGACGCCGCCAAGGTCAAGTGCGCTTGCGCGCCCGACCTCTGGGGCATCTTCTTCGAGGATATCGACCTCTCGCTCGACGGCGGCGTCTATGCCGAACTCGTGCGCAACCGCTCCTTCGAGGACAACGCGGGCAAAGCGCCTGACGCGCAGAGGTACTGGAACGCTCTGGGCGGCGCGCAGCTCGCGGTGACGAACGAGAAGCCGCATTCGAAGATCAATGCGCATTCACTGAAGGTGGTTGCGCCGGCGGGTGGCGCGGTTGCGAACGAAGGCTATTTCGGCGTGGCGGCGCGCAAGGGCATCGGCTATCGCCTTTCCTTCGACGTGCGCGGCGATGCGGGTACGCTCGAAGTGTCGCTTGAATCCAAGAATGGCCAGGCCGCCACATCGGTCGCGACGTTCGCGGTCAAGGGGGGCGAATGGACGACTTTCAAGGCGACGCTGAAGGGGCGGGTCGACGATCCCGATGCGCGTCTCGTCTTCCGCACGACGAAGGGCGGCACGTTCTATCTCGACTGCGTGACGCTCTTCCCGAGCGACACATACGGCAAGTCGGGCCTCTTCCGCAAAGACCTGATGGAGAAGCTCGCCGGACTCAAGCCGTCCTTTGTGCGCTTCCCGGGCGGTTGCTGGGTGGAAGGCAACACGATGGCCACGGCCTATCGCTGGAAGAAGACCATCGGCTCGATCTGGGAGCGTCCGACCCAGTGGAACATCTGGGGCTACTGGTCCACGCATGGCGTCGGTTTCCATGAGTACCTGCAGATCTGCGAAGAGCTCAACGCCAAGGCGCTGTTCTGCATCAACGTGGGCATGTCGCACCGCGAGATTGTGCCGATGGAGAAGATGGACGAGTTCGTGCAGGATGCGCTCGACTGCATCGAGTACGCGAACGGTCCCGTCACGACCCGCTGGGGTGCGGGGCGCGCGAAGAACGGTCATCCCGCGCCGTTCAATCTCGTCTACCTCCAGATCGGCAACGAAAACGGCGGGCCTCGCTACGAAGAGCGCTATGAACTGATGGCGAAGGCGGTCCATGCGAAGTATCCTGACATCAAGATCATCTTCGACGGCCCCTGGAGCGGCCGCAAGGACAAGGACACCTGGGACGTCAACGCCCCCAAGAACTTCCGCGACGACCACTTCTACCGTTCGCCGGACTGGTTCTTCTACAATGACATGATCTATGCCAATGCGCAGGAGCGCCGTCTCGGTAAGCGCGATTTCGGCGTGTTCGTGGGCGAGTATGCCGTGACCTCGGTCGGGCGCAGCCATCCGTTCGGCACGCTGCGCGCCGCCATCGGCGAGGCCTGCTTCATGACCGGCATGGAAAACTGCGCTGACGTGGTGAAGCTGGCCGCCTATGCGCCGCTCTTCGCGCATGTGAAACATCTGCGCTGGAAACCGGACCTCATCTACGTCGCTTCGGGTTCGAGTTTTGTCAACCCCAGCTACGACGTGCAGAAGCTCTTCAGTGAAAACCGCGGTCGTGATGTGCTGACCACGGTGGTGGAGGCCGAGCCGTTGAAGGCGCAAGAGAATCGGTCCTTCGGCGTGGGCACCTGGTCGGGTTCTGCCGCGTTCAAGGACTTCAAGGTCACCGATGCCGCGGGTCGGGTGCTGTATGCGAATTCGTTCGCCAACGCCGATGCGCTGAAGGGTTGGAAGGCCCAGGGCGCTGGACAGTGGACGGTGAAAGACGGCATGCTCGTGCAGTCGGTCGTCACGGACAAGCAGGGGGCGATGACGCTGACCCTGGACCGCGTCTGGCAGGGTGACGTGACCTGCTCGTTTAAGGCGAAGCGCCTGGACGGTCCGGAGGGATTCCTCGCGCTCTATTCCACGAGTGGAACCAGCCACGCCGGTAATTGGGTCAACTTCGGCGGCTGGAAGAACACGGAACACGGTATCGAGGGCCGCAATGCGGGCCGGCGTATGCCGGGGACGATCGAACGCGGTCGTTGGTATGATGTGACCGTGTCGCGCAAGGGCGGCGTGGTGAGCGCGACGATCGACGGCGTGAAACTGCCCGAAGGCGGCGCGTCCAATGCCAACAAGAGCGCGTTGCTTGCGAGCGCGGTGACCTCGCCGGACGGCAAGGAAATCATCGTGAAGGTGGTCAACTTCGCGGAACGTCCGCTCGTGGCCGACGTGGTGGTCGCGAACGCGAAACTCGCGTCCTCCGCCAAGCTGACGACGTACACAGGGCCCCACGCGAACGCAGGCAATTCCCTCGAGAACCCCAATGCGCTCAAGCCGGTGTCGACGACCCTCGCGGTCGGCGACGGCAAGCTCCAGCGCGAATTCCCGGCCCTCTCCCTCTCCGTCATCCGCATCCCGCTGCGGTGAGGGGCTCAAATCGGCAGCGACTGGGACAACAGGGACGGCCGTTCGGATTGTTCGATTGGTCGGAGTGTTTGATTGTTTGGATTGATTGAAGGTAAGGAAATACGAAGGTGAAACAAGTGTTTGGGAATCTGCGGTTGGCGAACCGCGTGGTCGATTTGACGGTTGAGGACGGGCTTATTACGGCGATCGTCGACCATGTGCCCGTTGCGGGCGAGGGCCCGGCGCGGCCGGTGATTCCGGCGTTCTACAATTTGCATACGCATCTTGCGATGAACCTCTTGCGGGGTTATGCTGACGACCTTGAACTCATGCCGTGGCTTCAGGAGCACATCTGGCCGGCGGAGGCGCATTTGACGGACGAGATCGTCTACGCGGGCACGCGCCTTGCGATTCTCGAAATGATCCACAACGGCACCGTGTTCGCGAACGACATGTACTGGTTCGCGCCGGCCGTGGCGCGCGCGGCCGAAGAAATGGGCATCCGCTGCGCCGTTTCGATGCAGACGATCGAGACGGGCGGCCCGGGGAAGAACGATCCGAAGAACATCGCCGCCAACAAGGCGCTTGAGAACCTGCCGCGGTCGGCGGCGAGCCGCGTGTTCACGACGCTTGCGCCGCATGCGATCTACACGGTGTGCGAGGCATCGCTCAAGGCGCTTGCCGCGCGGGCGAAAGCGGAGGATACGTTCATCCATGTGCATGTGGCCGAAACGCGTTTCGAGTGCGAGACGTGCAAGAAGGAGCATGGCGGCCGCACGCCGATGGCCTATCTGAACGATTGCGGGCTCTTGGGCCCGAAGACGCTGATGGCGCATTGCGTGCATTTGACGGACGACGACATCAAGATCGTGCGCGACACGGGCGCGGTGATCGTGGAGAACCAGCAGAGCAACATGAAGCTCGTGAGCGGCCTCTTCCCGTTCAAGCGGGTGCACGGGGTGCGGATGGCGCTCGGCACGGATGGCGCGAGCTCCAATAATTCGCTGTCGATGTTCGCGGAAATGAAATGTGCGGCGCTTGCGGCGAAGATCGAAAGCGGCGATCCCACGGCCGCGCCGGCCGAAGAGGTGTTTGGCCTTGCAACGCGCGGCGGTGCGGCGGCGATCGGGCTTGAAGCGGGCGAAATCCGCGTGGGCGCGGCGGCGGATTTTTCGATTCTCAATCCGAATGCGACGCCGCTCGTGCCGGGCTTCAATCGAACGAGCGATCTCGTCTATGCGGCGGATGCTTCATGCGTCGATACCGTCGTGTGCGCCGGCAGGGTTTTGATGGAAGGGGGCCACGTGCCCGGGGAAGAGGAAATCCTCGCGGCCGCCCGTGCGGCCGCCCGTCAACTCACACGAGGCTAAACGAAAATGGAAACGCGCACCGGCTATCGCACGAGACAGAAGGAAGAGCTGGAAAAACTGCTCGCGGCCGAGAAGGGGCACCATCTCACGGTTGTTGAAGTGTGTGACCTCCTGCGCCGCCAGAATAAGAACGTGGGCGCGACGACGGTCTACCGCCAGCTTGAAAAGATGGTGGCGGAAGGGACGGTGGTCAAATACGTAACCGACCTCACCACGCCCGCCTGTTTCGAATACATCGGCACGGAAGCCTGCCACGATCCCGTGTGCTACCATTGCAAATGCGAAAAATGCGGCAAGCTCATCCATGTCGCCTGCGATGAGATCCGTGAAACGGAAGAGCATGTGTGGACGCACCATTCCTTCAAGATCAACCCCAGAAGAACCGTTTTCTACGGCCTCTGCAGCGCCTGCGCCGCAGAGGGGCGAACGACGATTTGAAACTCGAATCGGCATCCAGTCACATCGTTCACATGAATGTGACTGGCCCGGAGATTTTCTTTTGCCCGTGATTCGGCCTTCGGGCGGGTTTTCGCCGATTTTCAGTCACAACGATCGTGTGGGCGTGCTACAATTGCTGCATGTTCAACCGTCATCAGCTTTTGGGCAATCTCATGCTCGTTTTCGCGTCAACCGCCGTCTATGGGGCGGTTCTCGCGTATTGGCGTTCGCCGTTGATGGCGTTGTACGTATCGGTCAAACTTCCCTTGGTCTTCGTGATGACGACGCTGGTTGTTTCGGTTTTGTGCTGGACTTCTGCGACCTTGCTGGGAAGCGATCTCGGGTACGGGAAGGTGTTGGAGGCCGTGTTTTCCGCTATGGCGACGGCCGGGCGGATGTTCCTCGCGCTTGCGCCCATCGTCTTGTATTTCATTGTGACGGCGGCGGATGACGCGGGGGATCAGAATCATCTTCGGCAGATCCACGCCTCGCTCATGCTCGTACATCTGACCGTCTTCGCCTCTGCGGGCACGACGGGGGTGGCGATGATGTTCCGCTCCCTCCGCGAACATCTGCCGTCGTTCAGGCGGCTCGTATTGATGATTTTCATCTGGCTCCTTTCCTTTGCCGTTGTCGGCGGGCAGATCGGATGGATTTTGCGTCCGCTCGTGGGGAGCCCGAATATTTCCGTTGAATTCGTTCGCGAAGATGCCTTTGCGAGCAATGTCATCGAATCGCTTGTTGGACAAATCATTCCAAATCTCATCAACAAAGGAGTACGCCGATGAAAAATGAACACCAGTATGGAGTCGCCGGATTGTTGCGCGCGCCGTCCGAATTTTTCGAGAACGTCGGGGAGGGGCTTGATGCCATGGGCCCGATCCTGTTTCTCTCCGTGTTGACCGCTGCGGGGGCCGCCTTGTTCGGCTTTGCGCTTGGATCGTTCGTTGAAGTGACAGTCGGGCTTCTTGATGCGTTGAAGATGGCGGGGGGGGGCCTCTTCGCATTCGCGTTGACCTTCCCCTCGCTCTATGTCTTCGCCAGCATCTGCGGTTGCCGGTATTCGGCTCTTCGCCTGGCTGCATGGGGGCTTGTCTCCACGGGCGTGTTCGGCTGTCTGCTCGCGGCGCTCGCGCCGATTCTGTGGATCTTCGCGGTCTCGACGGAAACGAAGGCGTTTATCATGGTCTTTTCCGTCATGCTGGCAAGCATCGCGTTCGGAGTCGCGTTCAAGCCGGTTGGTCGGATTGCGGATAAAGGCGCGACGTCGCGCAATGCAGGGGTTGTCATCTGGTCCGTTCTGTTCGCGATTGTCGCGTTGCAGACGGTGACGCTCCTGCGCCCGATGCTACCCGCCGAAGACGATGCAACGGAATCCGGGGCCAAGCTGTTCTTCGCCCAGCATTTTTTCGAGGAGATCTGCCAATGATAAAGCGGTCGGTACATTATCTGATGCTGTTCGCCGTCCTTGTCGGCGTGCCGTATGTCTGCTGCCTCTGGGCAGGTCGGGATGACGTTCTGAGCCTCGTACAGACGATCGCGCCCCGGACCGAGGACTGGGGGGAGCGCCCGGAACTGCTCTGGAACTGCCGCCGGCCCTTTTCCTGGTTGGCGTTTGGAATCGTAGGGGCGGTCATCGCGGGCTGGGCCGTGCCGTTCGCCGTTCGGTTCTTCCGGATGATGCGGCACGCGGGAAGGGAAGGGGCCAGAATGCCAAAGGCTCGGTTCCCGTGGTGGGGGTGGCTCGGTCTCGCACTTCTCGCCGGAGGGTGGGTGCTCGCCTGGACGCGTTTCTCCTGGATGCCGGTTATCTGCCAGCGGCAGACCTATCTTCCGCTGTGGGTCGGTTTGATCGTCTTCGTCAATGCGCTCTGTTTCCGCCGCGCGGGATGGTCGCTCTTGACACACCGGACGGTACCGTTTCTGCTGTCATTTCCGGCGAGCTGTCTCTTCTGGTGGTTCTTCGAGTATCTCAACCGCTATGTGTGGAACTGGTACTACGTTGGCATTGCCGGAATCGGTGATGTGCAGTATGTGATTTTCGCGACGTTGAGCTTTTCGACCGTTCTGCCGGGCATTGCGTCCGTCGCCGCCTGGCTCGGCACGTTCCCCTGTTTCGCCGACGGGGCCTATGCCGGAATGTGGCGCATCGATGTGCGCGCGCCGGTGTCGCTTGCCGTGATGGCGCTCTTGGCCGCGTTCGGGCTCGTCGGCATCGTCGTCATCCCGCAGGTCGCCTACCCGTTTCTCTGGATTTCCCCGCTGATGGTGTTCGTGATCCTACAGGTCGTGTTGAAGGAGGATAGTGTTCTTGACGACCTCGCGAAGGGCGATTGGACGCTTGTCTTCCGGTTCGGCATCGCCGCCTTGATTTGCGGCGTCTGTTGGGAAACCTGGAACTTCTACTCCCTGGCCAAGTGGATCTACGCCGTCCCCTACGTGCATCGGTTCCAGATCTGGGAAATGCCCGTACTGGGGTTCGGCGGCTATCTTCCGTTCGGCATGGAATGTGCCGCCGTCGCGGCATGGATTTCGCGATCGTTGGTAGAGCCTTCCCATTCTGTGCGCAGATGACTTCGGCATACGCCGTTTTCGGCGAAATCCGATCCGGCTACAACACCCGCTCCAAATGCAATTTTCATGGTAGCTATTGCGCAGGTGCGAAATTCCAAAATTCCATTTGCTTTCCAGTTGGATAAATGCGATAATAACTATTTTGAATCCGTGAGGGTTGCCCCTTCGCTGTCGCTTCGGGGCGACCTTCACGAATTGACAAGGCGCGAGGTACCGTTCGATGCGTCAAATTGCTTCGCTGCGGATGGGTTTTGGGTGGAGACGCGCCCTCAAGACGTCTGTTCAGGCGTTTTGGGAGGATGAAAGGCCGCCCGGGGGCGTGAGCCGTCGTCCCGGGCGTGCGTCCGGGATCGGTTTTCCCCGTTTTCCGCCATGCGTCCCGTCCGTCAGGACGCCAGCCTTGC
>JAZLJP010000107.1:0-6024 GCA_045617985.1 Kiritimatiellia bacterium | reverse complement strand
GACCGTAATGCGATTCTCTTCCAGTCGCTCTGGGCGATGCGTCCGGACGGGACCTCGGTGTCGCATCTCTACGGCAACTACTCGCGGTCCATTGCAGTGCTCACGGAAGCGAAGGCGATTCCTGGTTCGACCGAACTCGTGGCGACGGCGGGTGCGGACCACAAGGTGACGGGCGGGTCGCTCGTGCTCGTTGATCCGCGCAAGGGCGAGGACGGTCTTGAGCCGCTCACGCGCATGACGCCGGAAATCTGCTTTCCCGAAGCCGAAGGCTGGACGTTTCCCGGCTACTACACGGCGCCGATGCCGGTGAACGACACGCTCTTCTTCGCGAGCTATACGGACTGCTTGAACGGCGAGGACGAAAGCGTACTGAAGAATCGGCGCGGCACCGTGTGGCCGAAGCCGGGGTCGACTTCCGTATGGCTTGTCGATACGCTCGGCGGCCGCGAACTCATCTTCAAGGATCCCGAGCACAGCACCTTCAATCCGATTCCGCTCGTGAAGCGTCCAAAGCCGCCCGCGCTCACTTCGCAGCTGCCGCCGCGCGAAACGGCGCCGAACTGGGGCGTGTGCTATGTCGAGAATTGCTATGACAGCCGTACGGACATTCCGAAGGGCAGTATCGCGGGGTTACGCCTCAATCGCATCTTCAACCAGCCGGCCCCGCGCCGTCATACGCCGAATCCGAAGGTCGGCTACTGGGGGGCTGTCGATCAGGCACTCTATAAGGAATCGCTTGGCATCGTTCCCGTGGCGAAGGATGGTTCGGCCGCGTTTCGCATTCCTGCCGGGATCCCGATCCAGCTGCAGGCTGTCGACACGAACGGCATGGCCGTGTTGACGATGCGCAGCTTCATCTATTCGCAGAAGGGCGAGATCCAGGGCTGCACGGGGTGCCATGAAGACAAGCGCCTCAGCCGCGGCGTGACGCATCTCCCGGCGGGGCGCACCGTCGCCGTGCCACAGCCCGAGATCGACCTCGGCTATCACGGGCCGTTCTCCTACGCACGGTCGATCCAGCCGATTTTCGACCGCAAGTGCATCTCGTGCCACGGCCTCGGGAAGGCGCCGAGCTTCATCGGCTACGAGGGCCTGCGCCGGCTGCGCAAGGACCATCAGGTGGCGCTCATCCGCGACCATCTCAAGGCGGCCGACATCGCGAAGGCGCGCGACTTCTACGCGGCCGCGAGCCCGCTCACGAAACGGCTGCAGAACGGCCACGGGCCATGGCTTTCCAAAGACGAATGGCGCACGCTCATTCTGTGGATGGATTACAACGTGCCCGACGTCTGCTACAACGGCTACAGCTGGAACCAGCCCGAGTTCCGTGAAGTCGATCCGGCGGGCGAAAATGCCCTGCGTGCGGCGGTGGCGCAGTGCCTTGGTGCGGCCATCGCGCGCCAGCCGTTCGATGCGCTCGTGAACCGCGGCGACGAAACGAAGAGCCGCGTTCTGTGGCTCGCGAAACCGGCCGATCGCGGCCGCCTGCTCGCCCTCTGCCGGAAGGCGCTCAAGCCGCATCCGGCTCAGGACGTGGCAGGCACGTGCGGGCGTGACGATGCCTGCGAGTGCCACAGCTGCTGGGTGCGCCGCGGCGGTTTCAATACGCCTCCGAAGAAGGGGACGGGCGGCGCACGGTAGAGGACTTTGGTGAGATGCGTCCGGCACTGATCTTCGGCGTGTTCGCGTTCTTTGCACTTCTGCCGCTCATCCTGGCCTTCGTGCAGATGCGGCGGTGGGGGCTTGCGGTTCGCGTGTGGGTGGATCCCGAAGATCCGCGCGCGGAAGAGATCGCCGGCTACCTCGCGGAAATCGCCCGGCGTCTCGATGAACGGCCCGAGCGCATGCGGGTCGTCTTCGATGGGCGCAACTGCGCGCATCGCGGCATTTCGCTTGACATCCGTGCCGACCGCCGCCTTGTCGTGCACGTGGATGGCCAGCGCCCGAAAGCCGTCGATTTGCGCGCGCGCTGGATCGCCGATCACCCCGTTCCGCTCGATCTGCGTCACGCCGTTCTCTACGTGGAGCCCGTAGACGCGAACCGCTTCCGCGTGATCTCCGCGCTCCCGTTCACGCTCCCGCTTGCCGTGTACGCGGCCTGTTCGCTCGTCGCCACCGCGGGCCTTGTTCTCCTCATCCCCGAACTCGTTGCCGCCGCCCTCGGCATTCCCTTCGGCGTCCTCTTGGTCAAACCCTTTCGGCAAATGGAAAATACAGTCATCGTACGAAGTGAAAGGCGGTCGTGAAGTGTTGCGTTTGAGATTGTTTGAGGCGAGGCCTCTTCGCGAACGAGTTGTTTTACACGTGGGGGGCCTTCTTCTCGCGCTCGGCGCGATGACGGGGGCCCGGGGGGAGGATCTGAAGGCGCAGGCGCTTCGCGAAAAGAAGCCGTGCATGGTGTTGTGTGTCGGTTCGGATTGGTGTATTTCGGGCGAAGCCGTGCGCCGCACGTTTACGTCTGACGCCTTTCGGAAGGCGTTGAAGGGCCCGTGGCTCTTTGGCGTTCGCAATGCGTGGGATCATCCGTGCCCGGCCGCCGTTTCGAATGAAAATGCGCGCGTCAAATCGCTTCCCACGGCGACGGACCGCTACCCCGCGCTCTTCCTCTTCGATGAGAAGGGCGAGAAGTTCGCGGGGCTCGAGAATCTGCCTTTCGATCTCACGGGAACCGGCCTTGCCGCGCGCGTGGCGGCCTGTGTGGCCGTGCGCGACCAGGCGCGTGGGCATTTCGCGGCGGGGCGTTACGGCGAAGGACTCGACCTGCTGCGCAGCCAGGTGCCGCATTTCCTCTCGAAGCAGCGGAAGAACCAAATGGTGCTTGCCGCCGGCGCCGCCGAATGGGCGAAAATGCGCGGGGCCGATCCCGAGGACAAAGAGGGGTGGTGCCTTCATTTCACGATGGGCGACGGCATTGCCGATGTGGCGAAGGCGAATGGGCTAGCTACGCATCCGGCGGAAGGGACGAATTTCATCGCCACGCTCAGGCAGCGCCCGATGGGGCGCTGCACGGTTGAACAACGGCAGTCCGTCGACATGGCCGAATTCGCCTTCCTGCGGCGAGACCCCGCCGCGCGTTCGCGCTGCATCGATCTGCTGCAGAAGGTCTACACGGCGGATCCCGCTACGCTCTGGGGCTGGGCGGCGCAGGGTTTCCTTTCGGATTTCGGCGCGGCCGTGGCGCCGGCGGCGACGAATCGCGCGGCGGCTGTCGTACTGGGCGAGGGCGTGGTCGATCGCGCCCTGCGGGCGCGCGGCGGCGCGAAGCCGCGCACGGACGAGGCCGCACGGCGCGCGGCGGCGGCGCGCGCGGCAATTGCGCCGCTTTTCGCACAGGGCGGGCCGCGGACGGCGGCGGATGAATTCGCGCTCGTGCGGGCGCGGGCGTTTGACTGCATCGGCACGAATGCCGTCCAGCGCGTCTTGGAGCGCGAAGGCGGCGCCGAGTTTGTGGAGGCCTTCTTCGCCGACAAAACCTGGCTTGAAGATTTCTGCGCGTCGGGTCCGGTCGCGGACTATCCCGCCGCGTTCACGAATCTCGAGACGTTCGTGTGGAACGAGCCGCATGTGGCGAAGGCCGGCGTAGGGCGGCGGATTGCAACGGCGATTGCGCTCAATTCGCCGCTTGCGAAGGCGAAGCCGCTCTTCTACGTGCGTTCCCTCGCCGCCTATCTGCGCCTTCTCGACGTGGGGCGGCTTCATGCAGCGGCCCTGAAGCAGACGGTGCGCGAGTGGCGTTTCGGCGTGGGGGCCGTGCTGGACGCGGCGGACATCCTGTGGATCAACCACTTCTACAACATGCCGCACGAAGACTACGCCAAGGCCTTCCGTGCCGTGCCGTATCGGATGTACAACTGTTTCGGCGACTACATCCATCGCCCGAAACTCTACTACGGGCCGTGGCGTGATTGCGTGTGGCCGACCTTGAAGATGAAACAGCGCGTGGGCGGCGTGTGCGGGGTGCTCTCCGGCTTTGGCGTGCAGGCGACGAATGCGCACGGGTTGCCCGCATCGACGGGCGGCCAGCCGGGGCACTGCATCTTCAATCGGCGGAAGCTCGACGGTTCATGGACGATCCACAACTACATCACGCGCTATTCGACGGTGCGCTACTCGTTCTGGGGAAGCGCCTTCACGTTCCTCGACGTGATCGAACGGTCGTTCGCCGATCGTGCGAAACAGCTCGCGGCGGAACGCTTCCTCTGGCTCGCCTTCTTCGCCGCTCAAGAGAAGGCGCCGTGGCCCGAACAGGAGGCGTGGTTCCGGCGGGCGGTAGCGGCAGCGCCGAAGCACTACGGGGCATGGCGGTCCTTCGCCTATGCGCTTGTCCGCGAGAAGGCCGCTCCCGAGCGCTTCCATGCGTATCTTCAGGATCTCGTCAGGGCCTTGCCGGAAGGGCGGCAGGCGACGTGGGAAGGGGTGCAGATTTGCCTTGCCTCTCTCGCCAAGCTGCCGCAGGGGCCATCGCGCGTGGTGGACGAATTGGAGCAGATCTATCCGAAACTGCCGCGTGTCACGACTGTTCCCACTCGGGAAGAACTCGATTTCGCGGGGATTGTGCGGGATCATTTGAAACTCGTGCGGCGCCCGGTACTGCGCGAGCGGCTCATAAAGGCGGCCCTGGCGGCGCAGACGGAGATGGGGGCCTTCTATTTCCAGCTCGCAGAGACGTGTTCGCGCGTGCGGGATGTGGCGCTCTTCCAGGCGGTCGCCGCCGACTACGAGCGGCGTGCCCCGGTGCCGGCGGATGCGGCGCGTTACCCTGAAACGGATTTCGGCGGCACGCTTCTTTCGGCGAAGGGGTTGCTGGCGCTTTCTTCTTCCGCGCAGAACCGGCAAGTCGATCGGCCGGAACTCTACGCGCGCGCAATCGGCTCTCTCAAGGTGGCCGATCCGGCGTACCCGAAGAACCTGCATACGTTCCGGACGCGCGGCGAGAAGGCGCCGTGGGCGCTTGTCCAGTTGCCGCAGGCGGCGGATGTAACGGGGATTCTCCTCACGAATCCGTTCTGGCCCGCGACGGCGCGGCAGCAGGTGCCGTTCGTGGTGGCGGTGTCGGTGGACGGGCGCAATTGGACGGACGTCTTCCGCACGGACGAGGTGAGGGCCGAATACCGCATTCCCCTGACTTCCCCCGAACGGGCCCGCTATGTGAAGGTGGCCCGTGTGCCCTCCGAAGTGAAAACCCCATTCCGTTTCGGCAAGTTCCTCGTTTACGGCACGGTCGTTCCTGCAAAAGCGGAGAAGAGGTGAAAGGGTGGTTTTTCAAACGGTTTTCCGTGTCCCGCGAAGCGGGTTTTGAACGTGTTCCGCCTAACAGACATTCAGCGGGGACTGTCCCCGCAGTAGTTCCGCAGCGTTTTGTGGGGACCGTTTTGTGGGGACTGTCCCCGTGGATCACATGTTTCCATGGGGACTGTCCACCTCAACATGCCGTGGGGACTGTCCCCCTCAACATTCGTTCCATCCGATCCATTGCCGCCTCCGTCTGCCGTTCCCGCGCGCTCACGCCACACGGTCCCAGACGAACCTGCCGCAGTCGCGGAGGGCCTTCGCGAACGACGGACAGGGGAAGTCGCGCGGCAGCCCGGCCGCCGCCGCCCGCGCGAGCGAGGGGTCGTGGCCGATGTACACCCCGCGGGTGAACGCCGGCACGCGGAGGCGGACCGCCAGCGCCGCGCTCATCGCCTTGTCGTCCTCCCCCCTCGGGACGCGGAGCGCGGCGTCCCTGAACGTGAAGATCGCCTCCATGACGGCCCGGGCCTCCTCCCACGGGCGCCCGAGCAGCCTCTCGTACCCGCGGCGGCTCGCCTCGGAGAACGGGCCCCGCCCCGTCGCCGAGCCGAAGCTGCACCACCGGTACTGCGAGGGGCTTTCGGCGAGCCCCGCCTTCACGGGGTTGTAGTCGTCGTAGGCGGCGACGACCGCCCGCACCTCGGCGGCGTCCTCCACGAGGGAGCTGTGGAAGCGCCCCTGCCACACCGCCCCCTCGTGCCCGCGCTCGCGGTTGTAGGCCATCGCGATGCG
>JAZLJP010000106.1:0-7694 GCA_045617985.1 Kiritimatiellia bacterium | reverse complement strand
CGCGCCGAGGCGCTCGCGCAGCTCAAGGCGTATTCGGAAGACCCGGCGCTCGCGTCGCTCGCGGCCGGCACGCCCGTCCACTACCTCTACATCCACTACCGGGGGTTCGACATGATTGCCTGCGAAGGTGTCGATCCCGCCACCGGCGCGACTCGGTTGTGACGGGGAAAGAGGAAATGTAGATTTCGCCCCCCCCATTTTTATCGCGTCTGCCGATTTCCCACTGCCGATTTTCGATTGCAAAATAGTCAGAACGTGGTACAATATTTGCATATTAAGTACATTAAGAGGAGAGAACGGTATGAAGCGGATGATGATGGTTGCCTTGGCTGTGGGCGTGATTGGCCTGGCGCGGGCGAATGTGGATGTCTCGGCCGACATCGTGTTGTCGGTCGATACCGACTGGCGGGGACAGGGCGTGGTGACGATCGTCGAGGGTGCCACGTTGGACTTGAACGGGCACCTCCTGCAGGTGGACGCGCTCGCGGGTGCGGGCCGCATTACCGACTCCCAGTGCTACGAGGTGCTGGACTACGTGCAGGCGACCGGAAAGCAACGTGTTCCCACCGGCTATATCCCCGGCCCCCAGACGATGGTCGAGGTCGACTTCCTTTCCGAAGGCAATGACAACCATACCTTGTATGGCACCGTTACTTGGAGCTCCAATCGTTTCCTCTGCATGGTCGCCAACAACCGGTTCTACTTCTTCGGTGCGGGCAAGTACTTGAATTTTACCAATGGCGCCCGCCACCGTTCGTTTCTTCGCAACGGAAAAATATCTCTGTTGCAGATGGAGGGTTGCAAGTCGATCGGCAGTATCGATGCCGTTCAGACCAATACCGACGGTGCCGAACTCAATTTCTTCGGCATTGACAACCAGACTACTCCTCATTTCGGGTACTACAAGTTCTATGCCGGCCGCATTTGGCACGACACGGCCTTGAAATTCGATCTTATCCCTGCGCGTAACGCCGTCACGGGTGAAGTCGGCCTCTTCAACCGTGTGAACGGGACCTTGTTGACCAGCTGCACGGAAACGCCGCTTGTGGCCGGCGCGACCACCGGGGCGAGGCTCGGTATCGGTTCCCTGCGGGTGACGGCGACGAGCGGGGCGTCCCTTGCGGGTTTCACCGGTACGGTCGATGCGCCCGTGCGCCGTTTTGTGGATGGATCCTTCGCGCTTTCGGAAGACGCCGACTGGCGTGCTTTCGGGGCTTGCGCCATCGACGGACAGATCGACCTCCACGGGTTCAATCTCACCGTCGCCGCGCTCGAAGGCCTCGGGGCGATTACCGATTCCAATGATTGCTACGACCGTCTCGAGTATGTGGAGTGCACCAACCAGCAGCGTGTGCTCACGGGGATCATTCCCGGCCCAGATACTGCCGTGGAACTGGACTTGATGTTCAACAGTGCAAGCGCCGCTAAAACCTGTACGATTCTCGGTTGCAAGTCCTGGACCTCGAACCGGTATCTGATGTTCCTTGAAAGTACTGGCAATTTCTACTTCTTCAGCGGCGGGCAATACGTCAAATACGCGATCGACACGCGTTATCACGTGACGGTGACGCCGACGACTTCGCCGAACGGCGCGTTCACGGTGGTGAATGCCGCGACGGGGGCGCAGGTTGGCAGTACGCCCGTGGTGCTGACCAATTCCGACAATTCCCAGATGGCGCTTTTCTCACAGGCGGAAGACACTTCCCGAGCCGGGGCGTTCCGCCTCTACTCGCTCAAGATCACCAAGGCCGGCAAGGTGGTGCGTGATTTCACGCCGGTGCGTAATCCGAAGACCGGGGAGGCGGGACTGTATGATGCCGTGAGCAGTCGCATCTACAATTCGAATACCGGTGTGGGCTTGGTGGCGGGGCCGGTGGTCACGCCGGCGGCGAGCCGTCAGGGCAGCTTGCACGTGGAGGTGCCGGAGGGCCAGACTTGCGTCAATGCGGGTCTCGCGCTCAATGGGTCGCTCACGCTCGTCAAGGAAGGCGCGGGAGCGCTGATGGCCCTGAGGGAAGGGCAGACCTATTGTGGCGGCACGCGGATCAGCGGCGGCGAACTGGGGCTGCCCTACAGTGGATTTTCCAATGATTTCGGAGCCGAAAACAGTTATCTGGGTCCGATGTCGGACGACTATGTGGAGCCGAAGGCCGAAATCATCGTTGAGCCGGGGGCCGTGTTTGACATCCGAGGCAACTGCAACTATCGCTACTTCCACGTTGTTCTTGCCGGTGGTACGGTGCGCAACAGCGGGCGAAGCCAGCATCCCAAGGAGGGAAGCTTCGGAACCATCTCCCTGACGGCGAATTCCACACTGGACGCCATTCGGAATGTGACGTGCTTTGACGTGCCGCCGGTCAATCTGCGGCTGGGGGGACATGTCCTTACGGTCGATACGCACGACCAAAGCGAATTGGTCTTCTACAACCAGGCGTTTGTGACGAATGGCACGCTGGCCTTGACCGGGGGCGGCAACTTCCATGCGTACAATACGATCGACGCCCGCACGGCGGAACTGCGGGTGGAGACGTCGTTGTGCCTGGACAATCAGGTCGACGTGGGCGACTACTATGCGGCCTGTACGGTGGACCGCAATGCCGGCGCGGGGGCGATGAACGTGTACGGGCGCTTCACGCCGGCGACGGACTACTTCTACGGCTGCACGCTGCAGAACGGATCTACGCTTGATTTGACGGCGCGCGAAGGCGTGTGGTCGACGCAGTCCGCGTTCTCTGCCGGCATCACGCGCGTGACCTTTGCCGAAGGGGCGACGGTGACGGTCGACGTCCACGGGCGTCGTAGCTGGGCGGGTCAGATCGTGAACTGGGGCGAAGGCAATGCGCCGACGGAAGTGACCTTCAAGCTGGATGACGAGTCGCGTGCGCTGGGGCGTTCTCTCTATGTGAAGGACGATGGACTCTACGCCACGGGCGGTGTTGTCATTATTCTGAGATGAATGCGGTGAAGTGGTTTGCACTCGGAGTCGTACTGATCAGTTGGGCGGCGGGCGCGGAGGTCTTTGATCCGCGCGTGCCGGCGATCTTCACGGGCAATGTGATGACGAACGAAACCGTCCTCTTCATGGGGACGGGCGATGCGGCGCCGTTGATGTATGCCGCAGATGAGATTCTGTCGGTCAAGAGTTTCGACCTCCAGACCGAATACCAGGAAGGTGTGGACTGGACCTTCGATCGCGCCACGCATCGGCTACAGCCCACGGCGAATACCCGCATGCCGTTTTTCACCGAGGCGGAGTGGTATCCGGCAAGTGGGCGTTTCGCCTGCAATCTGCCCGGCAAGGCGTATGTCTACTGGGCTGAGGACAGTTCGATTTCGCTGCACCAGGTGTGCGTGACCTATCGCCACGCCGATGCGTGGACGGGTCCGTCGCCGCGCGACGAGTCCGCCGCCTTCGCGCCGTTCCTGACCGAACTTGCCGAAGCCGCCGGCGGTATGACGGCGGTGTACTATGGCGATTCGATCACCGCCGGCGGTAATGCGTCGGGGGTGCTTGGTTTCGCGCCGTATCTGCCGTGTTGGCCGGAACAGGTGAATAACGCTCTCCGTGTTGCGACGGGCAATGAGATGGTGCGCTACGTCAACACGGCGGTGGGTGGTATGAACACCCAATGGGGCGTCGACAACGTGCAGGCACGGGTGATCGACCAGAATCCGCAGTTCGTGCTCATCGCCTTCGGTATGAACGACGCGCTCGCGGCGGACGACTATGCCGCGAAGACGGAGCAGATGGTGAATGCAATCCATACGGCGTTGCCGAACACGTCGGTGCTGCTCGTGCCGCCGATGGTGCCGAATCCCGAGGCGACGACCTTCGCGGGACGGCGCACGCTCTACGCCGGCTATGAGGCGGCGCTGATCGCGCTCGTCGAGAAATGCCACCGGAACGGATTTGCCCGCATCGGGTGCGCGAACGTCACCACGATGTACCTGGCGGTGCTCGACCGCAAGCGTTTCCGCGACATGACCGGCAACGATATCAACCACTGCAACGACTTCTCATCGCGCATCTACCGCGATACGATCCTCGCGGCGATGGGATTGCCGAAAGTGCCGCAGTCGCCGTGGACGCCGCGTCGTTCGGGGATGGTGGCGGACTGGTTCGACGCCGGTATCGCCGAAGGGTGGCCGCAAGCCGCCTCGCGCTTCGGCGGGACATGGCGCAATCCGCAGGACGGAACCTTCGCGGCGGGGGCGGTGGCACCCACCCTCGAGACGGGGTTACTTGACTTCGATGCGACGCGTCCGGTGGAGACCGCGCAGACGAACGTGGTGGTGTCGGCGACGATGGAGTTCCTGCCGCTCATCGAGCCGCCGCTTGTGGGGGCGGACGCAGTGGCGGCGGTGACGGCGGTGTGGGAAGGACGCACGACGAATTATTGGATTCTTGCGAAGGGAACGGCAGAAACGAATGTGTGGCGGCGTTTGTCCGGCTCGAAGGCGAAGGTGAATGTGCCGGTGGCGGTGTCGATCGCGTTCGCTTCCGATGGCGCGGAAACGCGGGTGAGGTATCAGATGGACGATTTTGTTTCGGACTGGTTGCCGATCACCGGCGCCGATCGCATACGGGGTGTTCAGGTGAGGGGCAGATGCCCGTCGCTTAAGGCCGAGTACGAGAATCTGGTGCCGTCCACGGGGCTGGTGATCAAATTGGCGAACCTGTTGTTCCCGTCCTCGCCTCAGGAATGATTTGATTGATACCTCTCGATTCGAGAAGTAATAGGTTGGTCGCGTGTATGGTGTCAGCCACACACGCGACTAACGGTGCCTATTACAACTTAGGGAAGTTTTGGATTGGTGGGCCTAGTCGAAATTTGCTATAATACCGATTATGAAATTGGACGCGACAAGTATCCCCTACGGAGTCTCGAATTTTCGTACGATCCGAAATGAAGGACTTTACTATGTGGACAAGACTGCCTACCTGCCAACGCTCGAGCAGGCGGGGCGTTTCGTCTTCTTCGCCCTGCATTCGATGGTCTTTCACGGCCTTCCGCCCGAGAACATGGTGGACGTGAATATCTCGACCGACTACGACAAGCTCGAGACGATCGTCGACCTCCAGCGCCAGATGGGGGTCCAGAACGTTGAGGATGTCTCGCCCATCACCGAGGAGCTCGCCGCGAAGGGTGAGATTCCGTTCGAGCTCGTCGAGAGCTTCCCGGCGGACCGCCTGATCGAGCCTGACAACTTCCGTTCGCTCTTCCACTACTACGGTGTCCTCTCGATGACCTCCCGCAAGAAGGGCCTTTCGTATTTCCGCGTGCCGAACGCCTGCGTCGAGAGGCAGATCTTCAACTATCTGCGCGACAGCTACCGCCGTGTGAAGATTCCCGACTGGATCGGCTGGCTTAAGCTCGCGAGCGCGTTCGCCTACGACGGCGAATGGGAGCCGTTCCTGCGCCGCCTCGCGGCCGACTTCGCGGAGACGAACCCTGTGTGCGGCGGCATCGACGGCGAGATCCGCCTGCAGGGTTACATGCAGGCGGAGTTCGGGCACATCACCTACTACCTCGCGCGCCCCGAGATGGAGCTTGCGCGCGGTTACTGTGACTTCTGCCTTTTCCCCGAGCGTGTCTACAATGGTGACGTGCGGCATAGTTACATCGTCGAGCTCAAGTATTCGAAGCCCGACGCGACCGAGGCCGAGCTCGCGGCGAAGTCCGAGGAGGGTATCACCCAGCTGCACCGCTACGCGGCAGACCCGTTCGTACCTACGCTTGCGAAGGACACCGAGGTGCACCTGATCCTCTACCATTTCAGAGGCAAGGAAATCTTTCGGCTGGAGGAATTGAATGGGTGAAACGGTGCTCCGGCCCTTGCCCGAGGGGATTCGCGAGCGCAGTGAGCGAATGGGATGATAATGAACTCGGATTTAGGAGAGAGCATGAAACCAAACTCCGCGCGGGAGTCCTCGCGCATCCACATAATCATGACATTTTACTGTGCTCTGCTGTCGATCTGCTCCGGCTTGGGATTGGCGGGTTGGATGCGGAACATGGAGCAGACGCAGGACACGCTGCTAGAACTTTCGGCCTGTTCGATGTTAGTTTCGCTTGGAATGGTGTTGATGGGGTTTGAGGTGGAGAATGTGTTTCTACTGCTACGAAAAATGCCAATTGGTTCGCTTACCATGCAGAAGCTGAAACCGTTATTCCCCGTGTCCGATTGGGCGGCGTTGTTTATCGGGCTGTCTTCGAGTGTGTGTGGTTCTGCTTTTTCCGTCGTGCTCGTGTCTCTGTCGAAAATTGATTTTTTGTTGATTCTGCCCGTTATGGGCGTGGGCATCCTTCCGTGTTTTATGATGGCGGTGAGTGAGGTGAAGCGACTCCGGTGGTATCTGGGTCGTGTTCCCTGTGAGCTGAGCGTGACCTGCGCGTCGGTTCGTTCTGGCGAGAGGATGCAGTTGAACTACGCCTTTGCTGCAGGATGGAAGATCACGCGACTGGAAGTGTTGGTGAGATCCGTCAATCTTGAAACGCGTCCCGGGCGCAGGTGCAAGGACGATCCCGACCCAGTCACAGGAGTGGAAGTCAGTGTATGGCAAACCCGTCCGTCCGAGGTGGTGCCGTTGGTTGGTTCGTGTTCTTTCGATTTGCCCACAATGCCGCCGGCGGGGCGTCGCAGTTGGTCGTTGATTTTGAAGCAGGAAGATTCCCGCGGTTGCATCGCCGAGACGGAATATCTACTTTCCTGAATCCGTGAAGGGTGCCTTTATGTCGAGGGTATAGTCGTCACGGGGTCTGTCCCCATCAGATTGTTTGAGTCGTTTGGTTGTTTGAGGCAATCATAAGGCCCGTCGTCGTATCGGCGGTTTCATCGAAATCGCTTCTGCGGGAATAATCGCAATCTCGCGGCATCGACGATGCCGCTGTTTGTGCTATTCGATGCAATCGTTCTTTTCGGTCAAGCCACGAAAGTACGATCCTGTTCGGGGGCAGCTATGGCTTCAAGGGTGTTGTGTTGGCGAATGACAACGCCCGGAGATCCGGGTTAGAAGGATTTTCGTTCTCTTTCGGGCGGTGTTTTTGCTATAATACATGCCATGGGAGAACTTGAGAAGAACATCATCCCCTATGGGGAACAGAACTTTGCGGCCATGCGCAAGGGCGGGTTGTACTACGTCGACAAGACGCCGTTCATCCGCGAACTCGAGTTGCGTTCAAGCAAGGTTTTTTTCGTGCGGCCGCGGCGGATGGGCAAGTCGCTCTTTGTCGACATGCTCGCGCGTTACTACGACATCGCGGGAAAGGATGATTTCCAAACTCTTTTCGGCGACCTCTCGATCGGTGCGCGCCCGACGGCGAACGCGAGCTCCTTTTACGTGCTGAAGCTCGACTTCTCGAAAGTCAATAGCTGTTCCGGGAAAACGTTGGAAGATCGCTTCAGCACCTATCTCGCGATTGCGACTCGCGCTTTTGTCGACTACTACCGTCGGTTTTTCGATGAAAGCCTGCGGGCTTCTCTCGAGACGATGTCCGGAGCTGACATGCTGTCGTTCCTCCTTGAGACGATGCCGCAGAAAGGTCTTCCGCTCTACGTGATCATCGACGAGTACGACAACTTCACGAACCAGATGCTGAAGGTGGAGAGCGTCGAGCCCTACCAGACGATCACGCACGGCGACGGCTTCTACCGCGAGTGGTTCAAGAAGTTCAAGGCCGGCGCGGCGCGCC
>JAZLJP010000105.1:0-7364 GCA_045617985.1 Kiritimatiellia bacterium | reverse complement strand
CCGGTCTTGAAGTTGTAGGCGGCGAGGCGACCGACGGAACCGAAGGTCGTGTGCTGGGGTCCTGAACTGTAGTAGCCGAAGTTGGCGTACCAATGCGGCTCGCGCCTGCCCTGGGGCGTGCTGCACGTCGTCCGCGTGGTGAAGATGATTTCGTCGAAATCCCCCGCTTCGCCCGAGATGAGGCGTCCGTAGAGGGTATTGGGGAACTCGAGGGAAAAGTCGTCGACGAGCGTCGCGTGGTCGGCGCGGGGATTGCTCTGCAGGGCGAAGGTGTAGGTGTGGCCGCCCACGAGCGGCACGTGGAAATGGGCACGGCGGTAGTCGAACGACGTGGCGCAGACCGAGCCGAGTTCGTTCGTCTTCGCGCCTTCGATCACGCACACCTGGAAGGGGGCGACCTTGCCGCCGCCGCTTCGGGCGTAGATGAAGGAAAAGACGTAGGTGCCGGTCTGGGGCACGCGCACGGTCTGTTCGAGCGAACAGCCATGGCCCTGATGGGTCTGGACCACGCCCATCCAGGCGCCGCCGGCCGGACGGAAGGTGCGGCTGATGGGAGAACCGTTCTTGATGACGTTGGCGAAACCGTGCCCCACCCATCCTTCGGCGGAAGTGCGGCGACTTTCCAAGTGTCCCCATTCGCCGCCGTTGTCCGAGCAGACGACGCGTTCGAACGACGGATTGACGAGCAGATTCGGAAAACCGAACGCCCCCGTACCCTCGCCGCGCGCAGAGAGGGCAACCGCTGCCGTCAGCGCCATTCCACCCAAGCGCCCGCAGAACCACCTTGTAGTCATCCAAAATCCTATCATCATATTCACCTCTTTCCTTGACAGACATTGTACCACATCACCGTCCCGAACACAATGGCCAAGAAGGGGGGATGCTTCGGTACGGATGTTCTGAAAAATGACACTTCGATTCCTTGCGTTTGAGCGCATCTGAATTGTCGTCCCTCCTGATCATACCACCCTTGTGAATCGTTTCTAATTAAAATCAAACTTCCCGCCACCCGAACCGCCCGCCCGTAAAAACTCCCTGAATGAATTCACGCCGACCGTCGTCGCCGCAGCCAGCCGAGGATCCGCCGTGGCGTCCGCTCCGTCCGCACCGCCGAGGGGGCCGCGAGCGCAGGCACGCGGCCGGCGGCGACGAGGCGATTTCTGATCTTTCGGTTCATCGGGTATGAGTCTAGTAAAGCGGGCGGGACGGTTCAAGCTGAAAGATTGATTTTGTGTGGGAATGGTTGAAGTGGGGCACGCGGAGTCGGCACAGATTCTAAGGGAAATGAAAGGGGGAATCTGCCTTGAGAGCGGATTTCACAGTCGAATGGACTTTGACAGCGGGCTGACGAAAACCGTCAGTAAGCAAGGCGAATCCCTCCGCTCACGGGCCGAGTACGAGGATTTCGTTTTTCCGCTTGCGGCGGGTATCGGGGAAATGGTACAATCAACGCCGTTGGTCCCATCGGGAGTCCAACGTTTTGTCTATGAGAACACCCTGCAACGCCCCGACGCCGGGGAATACAAAACACCAACCACCGGTTACTCGCAGTAAAAGTTGAGGAGCGGCAACAATCTCACCGGTCCGCAGGGGTTGTAGTTCAACAGGCCCAGCTGGAAACCGCAGCCGACGTTGAGCACGCCAATCTGCACGCCCCCAGAATCCCGAGCATCGGCGCCGAATTCCCAATCAAACAATCCGGACGCCCCCACCACATTGTAGACTCCCACGCTGAGACCTTTATTGCAACAGCAACAGGGAACCAATCCCAGATTGAGCCCGTAGTTTGCCTTGCCGATTCGAGAAAACCCTCCCACATTGACACCGTAGTTGGCATCATTAAACGTACCCACCCCTAAGTTCACACCATAGTTGGGAAAACAGGAAGCAACGATCCCTATATTGACGCCACAGTTACACCGATAGTTACCCGCGACCACGCCCCCGACATTCAATGCGTAATTATTGTCGTTCAGCGCCCCCAGCAAGCCCAACTTGACCAGAAAGTTCGCGTCGGCATAATTCCACAACGTAACCGACAACGCCGCCGACCGATATTGCGCCAGCACCCCTCCTGCCGCAATGCCATAGACATCTACACGGTGGGGAGGGAACTGCAAATAGCTCAACGGCGCCACTCCAAATTGAATTGGAGTCCAGAACCAGTCATCGCCCAGCAACGGGAAATGCACCCAGACCGACAGGCAAATTCCCGTGGCCAACAATCTTTTCCTCAATCCGATTTTAATGAAACCTAGCATGTCATTCCCTTGTCTAAAATTTCCGATGCTTTCAGAATCTCCAGCATTCCGACTTGGTGAACCGTTCACCAAGTCAACGCCGAGTATGATACCACACTTGACAAGCGTGCGTCAATAACGCCAGTAACTGAAGTCAATCGGCCCGTGAATGGGGCGGCCCTCGCTATATCGTCATTAGACAATCGGCCGCATCGCGGATCTAATCCAAAGGATGCCGTCGCGATAAGCTTTGGTCCATTATCCAAATCAATCCCATAAAACCCATTTGACCTATCATCAATCAATCCCATCAAACCAATGGGACCGATCCTTTTTGTTGATGGGCCTGATAGGGAAGATGGGATTGATTCGGATAGGTCTTACCCTTAATCGAGAGGGCTCGTTTTGGGAACGCAAGTCGCTCCGCGCCCCGCGAAGCGAGGTGCCTCGTATTTCACCATCTTGTTGCTGTCGGAGACGCGGCGATTGGGATGCGCTTCTGCATCTCCGTAATCCTCTCCTGCCTCCTGCCTCTTCCCCTCCTGCTTGAAGCCCGCGGCAGCGAGACGAGGCACCCAATCGCCCCTACACCTCTCCGCGTTCTCAGCGTCCTCCGCGTGAGACATCTTCCTCAGCGCGCAGAGTCGGGTTTGTCCACGGATTACACGGATTGACACAGATTGCGTGCCTAGCCAGGTTTCATTGAAACATTCGAACAATCGAACAATCCGAATACTCCCTCCTCCCGCCATCGAGAAGTCGAACCACGGAACACCCGGAAACCGGTTCCGCCGGACGCGGAAGTCGATTGGAAATTTTCGCTCCGCACACACATCGGCCCTTCGCTCGAAATCCATGTGAAACGGAAGGATTGCCAGTAAGGACGAGTTCTTCTACTTCCTCCGAGACCGGTGCCCCTCGAACATGGAAAGCCGGTTTAGTATCACATAGGTGCAAAAACGCCGAGCCTGGACGATTCTACGCCTATGAGATGCTAATGTCCCAAAATATTATAGATGCGATCTGACAAATAGACAAGCAATCCAACATATACATTACATACAATACAAACAATCAATCCATCTTTATCTTTCGGCCTTTTGCAATCATCTTTCTGTGTCTTGTCAAACAGGACTGCCATGGCGAAAAAACCAACCATAAACAGTACAAACGCTGCCAGCATCATCCCAATGCATATTCCGGTGCCAACGCGCTGTTTCAACGGAGCAACAACTAACGGAAACATGAGCATCATTAATAAAAACAACCCTAACTGAGACAAGGCGAACAAAGAAAATAGCCGATTTTTCATAGTTAAAACTCCAATCCACAATACCTTAAAACATCAAACCCAATTCGGTTACCGTTTCAGCATCTGATGGGGTGGCACTCTGCGCGCTTTGCGTTTATGGTGCCGCGGGCAAGTGATTCTGCCCGCGGCGGTCCGATGGAGACTTGGCGCGTTTAGCCGAGTTTCCAACCGTTGTGATGCTTGACCTCGAGCATCGCGTTGGCGGCGTCGTTGCCGATGAAGCGTTCGGCGGCGGGATCCCACTTGGCTCCGGAAATGCCCAGGCGCTCGCAGATGTTGGCGATGTGGCAGGCGCTGATCGAACGGTGGCCGATCTCGCAGTCGGTGGCGGGGTGCCACTTGCGGTCGAAAATACCGTCCAGGAAGTCCGACTCGTGCGAGCTGCGGCTCTTGTGGAGGTGGATTTCGTTCGGCTTGAGGTCCCTCTTTTCGTTCCATTTGCGTAGGAAGTCCGGACGGTCCAGACGGCCGCGGGTGACGAAGAGGTTGCCCTTTTCGCCGTGGAAGGTGAGTCCGTTGCGGAAGCGGTTGGAGACGTGGGCGCGGAAGCCGTTGGCGTAGACGAGGTCGAAGGAATATTCGCCGGCCCAGTCGAGGAACTCGCCCTTGAGGAAACCCTCGTGTTTCATGTTCTCGACGGCGACGGGGCCAGAACGGTCATAGCCCAGCGCCCAGTGGAGGATGTCGATGTGGTGCGCGCCCCAGTCGGTGATCATGCCGCCGCCGGTGCGGGAGTTGGAGCGCCAGCACATCGGCTGGTGGATGATCGGGTAGAAGGTGTTGTTGTCCCAATGCTGGGCCGGGCCCTGCCACATGTTCCACATCGCTTCGTCGCCGAAGTAGGCGGGGAAGCGCTTGGGCGTCTTGTCGGGGGCGTAGCCCCAGTACGGGCCGCGTCCGCCCGGCAGGCCGATGTCGCATTCCATGCACTTGCCGAGGTAGCCGTTCTGGATGAATTCGGCGGCCACGCGGAATTCGGACGAGCTGCGCTGCTGCGAACCGACCTGGAAGACGACGCCTTGCTCCTTGGCGGTGCGCGTCATGGCGATGCCTTCGGAGATGCCGAGGCTCATGGGCTTCTGGCAGTAGACGTGCTTGCCGTTCTTCATGGCGGCAATGGCGATGAGGGCGTGCCAGTGGTCGGGAGTGGTGACGACGACGGCGTCGACGGTGGGGTCGGCGACGACTTCGCGCCAGTCGGCGACGGCGCGGCAGGCGTTGTCCTTGTAGAATGCGTCGACCTGGCGTTTGAAGGCGAGGCGTCCGCCCCAGCCACGGGACTTCGCGCCGTAGCCGTAGTCCTTCAGCTCGGTGACGGGGTCGCACACCATGGTCACGCGGCAGCGGGGGTCGTGCATGAAGGCGTGCATGTTGCCGCCGCCCATCGTGCCGCAGCCGATGATGGCGACGTTGATCCGCTTCGAGGGTGCCTCGGCGCCGAAAAGCTTGACTGCCGGGGCGATGGCGAAGACCGCTGCGGCCTGTTTGATGAAGGTTCTGCGATTGTTCATTTCCTTTTCTCCGTTTGAGAAGAAAATCATAGCAAAAGCCCGCGTCGAGGTCCAGCATTTTTGGGGCGAATACTGTTGTGGACGGAGGGGTGTTTTTTTGATACAATTCTCGTGAAGAGGTTAAGGCGTGCTTGATGTTTTGACCATTTTAATTACAGAAAGGCGAGAATGAAAAGGCTGTGTTTGTGGGCCGCATGTGCGGTGGTGGGGGTGATGGCGTTCAAGGCCGCTGCGGAGGCGCCGGCGCGCCCCTGGGCCAAGTTCAAGAACAATCCTGTTTTAGGTAATGCGCGCCTCGGCACCTGTTTCGACATCAACGTGGTCACGAATGGCCCCGCGCCATTCACGATGTACTTCTCGTGGCGTCCCAAAGGTTCGATCGCGTGCGTGTTCAGCGAGGACGGCCTCACCTGGACCCAGGAGCCGGAGACCTGCCTGCCGCCGAAGCCGGAGCACGCATGGGAGCGCATCGTCAACCGCACGACCACGGTCAAGCGTGGCGATATCTGGCACATGTGGTATACGGGCCAGGACACGCGGAAGGGCAACCTCAGCAGCATCGGGTATGCCACCTCAAAGGACGGCATCCACTTCGAGCGCGTGTGCGACAAGCCGGCGATCGTCGCCGAAGCGCCGTACGAACAGCCGAGCGTGATGTGTCCGTGCGCGATGTGGGACGAGACGCGCCAGATCTGGCGCATGTGGTATTCGGCCGGTTCGAGTCAGGAGCCAAATTGCGACTGCTACGCCGAATCGAAGGACGGCATCCACTGGCAGAAGTACGCCGGCAATCCCATCCTCTCCAAGGGCCCGTCCGAGAGCTGGGACCGTGACCGCGTGGCCGGCTGCGAGGTCCATCGTCTGCCCGACGGACGCTACGTCATGTTCTACATCGGCTTTTCCGATGTCGACACCGCGCGCATCGGCGCCGCGATTTCGGCGGACGGCATCACGGGCTGGAAGCGCCTCGCGCAGAACCCGCTCGTGGCGCCCGATCTTGGCACCTGGGACTCCAGCGCCTGCTACAAGCCGTCGGTCTACCGCGACGAGAAGAACAACCGCTGGCTCCTCTGGTACAACGGCCGTAACGGCTCGCCTGAGTACGTGGGCGCGGTGATCCACGAGGGCCTCGACCTCGAGGCGCCGCCAGCGCGCCTCCCCGAGCCGAAGACGCTGCTCGTGGACTATGTGCGGCGGTTCAACGGCTGCGACGAGGAACTCTACAAGAACGCGATTCCCAACGACGCGGCTGAAGACTTCCTCGTGAAGAACATTCCGTACTTCGCCTGCCCCGACAAGGAGATCGAACAGACCTACTATTTCCGCTGGTGGACCTTCCGCAAGCACATCCGCAAGGACCTCGGCTGCTGGACGATTTCCGAATTCCTGCCGAACGTGGGCTGGGCGGGAACGGGCAACATGATCGCCTGCGCGGCGGGCCACCATCTGCGCGAAGGGCGCTGGCTGCGCGATCCGCAGTACATCGTGAGCAACGTCCGCTATTGGCTGACGGACAAGCGGTCCTCGAACCGCTGGGCCTATTCGAGCTGGTACTTCACCGGCACGCGCCAGATCGCCGAGCTGCACGCGCTCGACCAACTGCCCGTCGAACTGCTTGATGCGGCGGTGGCCTACTACCGTCGTTGGGAACAGGGGTTCACGTTCAGAGGCATGCCGATTGGCGGCGACGGCAAGGGTGCCTTCCTTTCGATCGACGACCGTGAGGGAACCGAGATGTCGCTCGGCGGCAACGGGTACAAGCCGCTTCTGACATCCGCGATGTGGAGCGAGGCGACCGCCATTGCCGCAGTCGCCAAGGCCGCCGGCCGCAACGAGCTCGCCGCCGAATTCGCCGCCAAGGCGGCGGTGGTCGCGAGGTCGCTCAACGACACCTGCTGGAATCCGGCTGTCGGATTCTACACGACGGCCACGAAGGACGGCAAGAAGGGCACGGTGCGCGAGCTGCACGGCTACGCGCCCTGGTACTTCGGCGCGCCTGTCGAAGGACATGCGGCCGACTGGGCGCAGCTCGCCGACCCGAAGGGCTTCGCGGCGCGCTACGGTCTCACCTTCCCCGAACGCCGGGCGCCTGGATTCGCGCTCGCCTACAAGGGCCACGAATGCCAGTGGAACGGTCCGTCGTGGCCGTTCTCGACGACGGTGGCGCTCACGGCGTACATGAACGACCTGCATGCGACGAAAGATGCGCAGGTACGTGCGGCGAGCAACTTCCCGTTCCTCATGTGGCAGTATGCGGAACAGCATCGTTGCATGACGGCGGGAGGTGTAATGAAGCCGTGG